>SCST01000011.1 GCA_004299465.1 Methylovulum sp.
TGATTGCACTGCTGCTGATGGAGTTCGGCGTGTTCGGCGCATTGGAAAAAGTGCTGGGCCTGTTTTCGAATATGTCGATCGCGTGGATCAGCGCCGTTGCCGCCGAACTCTTAATCAACAAGCCGCTGGGACTCAGCCCGAAACTGATAGAATTCAAGCGCGCCTATTTGCCGGACTTAAACCCGGTCGGCATTATCGCGACCTTATGCGCATCGGTCGTTTCGATCCTGGCCTACATCGGCCTGTTCGGCGAATATGCCCGCGCCTTTTCGGCATTTATCGCGCTGGGCCTGGCTTTCGCGCTGGTCCCGGCGATTGCGTATTTTACCGGGCACAGCCATTACCTGGCGCGCGACCGCAATGAAAAAAACCGGGCGTCGCATAATCAATGCTGTATCTGTGAAAATGATTTCGAGCACGAGGACATCGCCTATTGCCCCGCTTATGACGGTAGCATCTGCTCCTTGTGCTGCACCTTGGATGCGCGTTGTCTCGATGCCTGCAAACCCGGTTCGCGGCTGGATGACTACCTGGAATTGTTTGCAAAAGGTTTTCTGCCGTCGCGTATGCCGCTCGCGCTCAGGTTGCGCTTGCTGCGTTTCACGCTGCTGTTCCTGTTTTTGTCGATACTGACCGGTATTTTTACCGGCATTATTTATTACGAGGATTTATTGACCGCCGAGGCATATCTTCCGGCGTTTAAGCTGCTGCTGGAAAATTTTGTCAAAATCTATGCGTCATTGCTGGTTTTTATCGGCTTATGTACGTGGTGGCTGATACTGAATGACGAAAGCCGCCGCGTCGCGCACGAAGAAACGGCGCGGCAAACGCAGTTGCTGTTGATGGAAATCGACGAGCATAAAAGAACCGACGCCAAGCTCGCCCAGGCCTTGAAAATGGCCGACACCGCCAACAGCGCCAAAAGCCGTTTCCTGAGCAATATGAGCCACGAGATCCGCACGCCGTTAAACAGCATCATCGGCTACTCCTATATCCTGCACAAAGACCCTGCGATACCCGAACACCGGCGGCAGGCGGTCGATACGCTCAAGCGCAGCGGCGAACATTTATCGGCGTTGATTGAAGACATACTCGATATTGCCCGCATCGAAGCGCGCAAGTTTGAGCTCAATTACGAGCCGGTTGAGTTTCATGGCTTTATTGAACATCTGGTGCGCCTGTACAAAGCCCAGGCGGAAGACAAGGGCCTGTCGTTTCGCTGCCAGATACTGAATACCTTGCCGCAACGCGTGCGCGCCGATGAAAAACGGGTCGGCCAGATTTTAATCAATATCCTCAGCAATGCCGTGAAATTTACGCAAAGCGGCGAGATCCTGGTCCGCATCGGCTACAGCGCCGGCGTTGCCAGTTTCCAGATCAGCGATACCGGCATAGGCATCGACGAAGAACAGTTGCAAAATATTTTCCAGCCTTTCACGCGCCTGAACAAAACGACCGGCAATGCCGTGTCGGGCAGCGGTCTCGGCCTTACGATCAGCAAAATACTGGCCGAAATCATGGGCGGGGAACTCGCGGTAACGAGCGTGCCGGGTACCGGCTCGACGTTTACCGTGCGCTTGTTCCTGCCCAATCTCGGCGCCTGCCCCGAGCTGGGGCAACATGACAATATCACCGGCTACCACGGGCGGCGGAAAAAAATACTGGTCGTCGACGACCAACCCGAGCACCGCGACGTCATCGTCTCGATCCTGGAACCCTTGGGCTTTATCATGCATGCCGCAGGTTCCGGCGAGGACTGTTTGCTGAAAGCCGCCGCAACCCCGCCCGACCTGATCCTGCTCGACCTCGCGATGCCCGGTATCGACGGCACCGAAACGGCGATCCGGCTGCGTAACAACGGGCTGATGATGCCGATTATCGTACTCAGCGCCAATGCCTACCCGTCCGACCGGCTTGCCGCGATCAACGCGGGCTGTAATGATTTTCTCGCCAAGCCCATCCAGGTCCGGGCGCTGTTGAATAAACTGAAACTGCATACCGGACTGGCCTGGAACTGCCAAAACGACGACAGCGGTCCTGCCGGCGCAATCGAAGAGCCGTTGTTGCAACCGCCGGCGGACGTGATAGAAAATCTCGTCCCTTTTGTCCGTATCGGCGACCTGTTAGGGCTTAATAAGCAACTCGACGAACTGGCCAGGCAGAGTCCCGAATACCGGCCGTTTACGGCTAGAGTCAAAACGCTGGCCGCTGAATTCCGTATTGCGGAGATCAAGAAACTGTTGGTGTAACTATGCCGTAGGGCGCGCCGCGCGCGCCAAAAGCGGCACACCTTACCCTGATACCGAAATACAAACGAGATGATCGAATGCAACTGACCAACGAAACATCCTATGCCAACGGCACCGTCATGATCGTCGATGACACGCCCGGCAACCTGGCCCTCTTGTCCGATACGCTGTCCGAGGCTGGCTACCGCGTGCTGGTCGCTACCGACGGCCTGGCGGCGCTGGAACAAATCGATTATTTAAAACCCGACATCATCTTAATGGATGTCGTCATGCCCGGCATAGACGGCTTTGAAACCTGCCGAAGGCTTAAAGCCGACCCGTCGAAGGCGGACATCCCGGTGTTATTCATGACCGGCCTGAGCGAGCTGGACAACCTGCTACGCGGTTTCGGCGAGGGTGGCCTGGATTATATCGTCAAGCCGATACGCCCACCCGAAGTCCTCGCCAGGATCGACGTTCACCTGGCCCTGGCGCGCGACAAACAGCGCGCGGAACAGGCCTTAAGCCACAGCCCGTTCGCGGCATTGGCTGTCGATGCATCCGGCTGCATCACCTGGCTGACGCCTGCCGCTAAAACGCTGCTCGCCGATGCGCTGCCGAAGGCTGAGATGATAACTATCGGCGCATACCTGCCCGAACCGATGCTTGCCTGGGCCAGACAGCGCATCGGCTCAGCCGGCCGGGACAGCGCCGACGCTTACCGGAGCAATACAGGCGTTTCCGCCAGCATCGCATCGTGCCGGAACTTAAACGACAATGGCGGGGGCGAATACCTGCTGCTGTTGAAAAAAGACGCTGGCGAATGGAATCTGGAATCGTTGAAAGACTCCTTGGGGCTGACCTTCCGTGAAGCGGAAATACTGATGTGGATTTCGCGCGGCAAGACCAACAAGGAAGTCGGCTTGATACTCGACAGCAGCCATCGCACCGTCAACAAGCATCTGGAACATATTTTTGAAAAACTCGGCGTGGCGACGCGCGCAGCGGCGGTTGCAATGGTGCTGCAACGAACGGGTCCGGCGGGAAAATAACATGCCGCCTTCAGGCCTGCCTGACCAGCATCGGTGAAACCGGCAATGTCTGGTCGCGGTAACAATCCACCGAGCTTGCGCAAGTAGGCGGCTCTTTGACATCCGCCTGCCAGCGCTCAAAGCCGGTATCGGGATCAAATAGGAACAGCTCGCCGGTATCGGGGTCCTGGCTGCTCAAATGCACCCAGCTACCGGCAATCAGTTCGCGCAAGCTTTGCTGGCGGGCATAAATGCCCTCCAGCACCGTCGTTTTCGCTTCCACGATGAGCTGCAAACGCATCGCCTCATGAATTTCAATCATTTGCCGCGGTAAGCCCGTGCGTAAATCGCTGCCGGTTCCTTCCATGACGCCGAACAGGCCGGTGATGTTATGCGGTATTTTTGTGCCGCAACCGTAATAGTCGTTATTCACAGTGGAAAAATAATATTCCAGGTTAATGCCCGCCCCGACCGGACCTACCGCCAGTAAAATACCTTCCAGTATCGTACCGTCAGGGTCTTGGCTGGGATCGTAAGAAATCAGGAACACGCGCCGGTCGAGAAACACGCCTTGCGTCGATAAGCGGCGACCGATCACCGCCGCGGCATTGGTGGCGTGCCCCAGTTCCGGCCGAGCTTGGGAAAAGTCCGCCGCGCGCTCCTGGATATGCGCCAGCGCCTGCTTCGGTGTCGGCTTGCGCGGTGCCGAGGCCAGGCGGCGACAGCGCTCATGCGCGGACATCTGTTGCGCATGAGCGCTGTGCTGTTGCAGTTTTTTAAGCGCCGTTAAGCGTTCCGCGGGTACATCGCAAAGGTCATACCAACTGATTTCCTCATTACAGGTGTTGTGTTCGGCGCCGATAAACCAAGTGTCGCCGGGAATATCGATGCCACGTTCGGCCAGCAGCCGGCGTATATCGGGCCGGTTCGCCATCGCTGCAAATACGCGCGCATTCGGCCCGCCGTGACGGCCGCTGCAGGCCCCGCAATCATAAGCGGCGATATGCGGGTTATTCTGGCTGATCGAGCCATGCCCCATTAATACGACAAGTTCCGCAAAACCCTGGGTTAATCCGGTATTGCGCAGGAAACCGGCCACGCGGTCGGCTTGTTCAGAATCGCTAAAACCGGGCTTGACCTGGTGGGGCGCCGGATTTCCCTTGGCATACAGCAAGCGGGTTTCCACCGCGGGCGAAACCAGGCGCGCCAGGCCGGCGACCCAACGGTGCTGCGCTTTCGGGAATAATGATTTAGCCAGTAAGCCGGCCAACGCCAGCGGCGCGATGGCATTAATCAACGCATAGGCCAGCAGCAAATTACGCCGCAAGCCCTGGTGCAACAAGCAGCTGATACGCCGATTGAGAGCCTTGCCACGATTATGGCTGCGCAGGCAAGCGTCATCGGCCCTGGCTTGCTCGTGTACTTCATGAGCCGGGCTGACAACAATCGGGCACAGCGGCGACACCTTGACGTCGTCGATCCCCTGATAATCCATTGCAATGCCGAAAAATCCGGCTGCGCCCAATGTTTCAATCGCAGGATTGTGTTCTTCCAGGTGGCGACGAAAGCCTTCTTCGCGGTCATCCATGCAGAAGATGAGCTGCGCGTCCGGACGCGTATTGCGCTTGGCCCAACTCCCGTGGTTGGCGCGCAAGGCCTGGAACAGCTCTTCCCGGTAATGCCGTTCATAGGCATAAAGCCAGACTTTATTGCGCTCGGCGGCGTTAAACTCGTCCAGCACCGCAAGCATCGCCTGCAAATCGCCAAGGTCCAGCGCCTGCACCTGCGCTGCCTCCAGTCCCAGGTGCCGGCACAGGCGAAACAAGCGCCAACCGCTGTTTTCCGCGCTGAATTGTGCACCCGCACCCATCGGACTGAGCTGCCAGGTGAGTATCAGGTCGGCAAGCCGTTGCCAATCGGAGCGGCACTGGCGCTCGGAACCTGCGCGAATGATCAGGGCTTCGGCCTGTTGCGTCAGGTATTCCGGCAAATCACCCCGGTACAGGCATTGGCGTACCAGGAACTCGGACAGGTTTTTACGGAAATATGTGCGTAGCGAAGCTATCCTGGCTTCGACCTTCCACAGGTCATGACAGGCCTGGTTCAGCCAGAGCCGGTCCAGGGTCAGCCGGATCGCCAGGTAATCGGCCAGTGTCGGCCGGACATCATTCGTCGGCCGGTAATCCGGGTGCTGCTGCCGCCAGTTAATCATGCCGGACCAACCGGGCAGCTCCAGCGCCAGGCGGCGCAAATAGCCTTCCCATTGCGCTTCGGGTAGATCCAGTTCAGTCAGTTGCAGTATAACGGCGTCCAGCGCATCGTCTGGCAATTCGGCGATAATGTTCTGCCAGTCCGGCAATTGATGCAGGAAGAGATTGGCGTCATAAGGGAGCGTTGCGCGCCAGGCGCGATAAAGCCCGAGGTTCTTGCGTTCAGGGTTGTGCCAGGCCGCGACGCCTTCATCAAGCGCCGATGCCAAGATGCGTATCAGCTGCGGGCGAACGCAATCGAGGATGTCGGTACCGCTCAAGGCCAGCACAAAACCGCGCAGGCTGATACCGTCGCCGATCTGGTCCAGCAGTTCATCGAGTTTAAAGCCCGCCTGCTGCTGGGTATGGGCATGAACCGATGCGCTGTTTTCCGGCGGCAGGTATTGCGTCAGCCAGCGTTCGGCCTGGTCCAGCGATAAGTCCAGCATCGTTTCCGGATGCAACGCAAAAGCGTCCAGCTCCAGTTTAATTAAAATGCTGTCCCACAACTGCCTGGCCGCCTCCCGTTCATCAGCCGCCGCGATGTCCAAGCCTTCCTGTGTCCGCCACAGCAATTGGCTGACACTGATGGCCGACACATCGGCCAGTAATGCGGCCCTGTATACCGCCTTGCGCGTGACCGCCTGGCCTTGCGCGGTACAGACCCGTTGTTCCGCCTGCAAACCAGGGTAATAGCCGAACGCGGCGGATAAATCGCTGTCGTCGATACGTCCCTGATGGTAAAAACGGCGATATTCGCTTTCCGGCAGGTAGCCGCAGATACCGGTCAAACTTTCGGAAGTATCCAAGGCCTCGTCAAACGGCATATGCTGGTAGCCGTGCAGGGTATTATGGTGCACGAAATCGAGAATCGGGCCCTGTCCCGGCAGTACATGATCCAGATGCCTGAATATCCCGGTGAGCTGCGCACGGCGTTGAGCCTGTTTTAACGGTGATTGTTGCATTGTCATTCTATATTAAGACTCGCC
>SCST01000623.1 GCA_004299465.1 Methylovulum sp.
TCAGCCGCCGCTTGACAGCGCAATCGGCTATGCCGGCAGCGGCCAGCAAGCCCATATCGGCAATGGTCAATTTTTTGGGAGCGGCGCATAGCAGCCCACCTTTTTTTACATCCTCGCCCGCTTCGCGGATATTTTGTCCCGTCCGGGTGTGCGCCGGAAAATGTACGGCATCGCCGTCAGCGCTAACCTGCTCCTGCATAATGACCGAATCAAGCGATTCCGGCACGATGGCACCGGTAAAAATCCTGATGCACAGCCCTCGCTCCAATACGCCGTTAAAAGGCCGGCCTGCCCATGACGTGCCGGCCAGACGCAACGTGAAAGCCTGTTCATCCGCCTTGTCGCTGCTGGAAAAAGCATAACCGTCCATCGCGGCATTCCTGTCGCCGGGAAGGTTAAGTGCTGAGTACAGCGGATGCGCCAATACGCGCCCCTTGGCATTTTTTAAATCGATGGTTTCGGTGTCGTCAACAGGCGATAGGGCCGAATTAATCTTTTCCAGCGCTTCTTCAAGCGTCAGCATCGGCTTTATGTCCGCGCTACATACGTCCATCACGCAAGCCTCGCTGGCTCGATAGCCATAAACCGCGCCAGGATAAATTCAGCAATCATTTCGGGCTGATTAATATCCAGCAGGGTTAAATAAGTGGGCAATTCCAGCGCGGTATCGGCGGCAACCGCGATGATGCCGGGATCGCCGGGATAAAGTAATGGCTGCTCGAGCGACGCTCGGTGTAACTCGATTTTTGGGAAGCGTTCCGCTTTAAACCCTTCAACTAGGATTAAATCCAGCCCGGATTGGTCGAAATGTCTCAATTCATCGTCCAGCCTGGGTTCGCGCTCCGGCATTATCTCGGTGATAATGGCGCGGCGGCGTTTGGATACCAGCATCACCGGGGAAGCGCCCGCTTCCCGTAAACGGAAGCTGTCCTTGCCCGGCTGGTCTATTTGAAAGCTGTGATGGCTGTGCTTAATCAAGCCGATACGCAAACCGCGTTGTTTTAAGATAGGTATTAATGCCGTTAATAAGGTCGTTTTGCCCGTTCCGCTCGCAGCAGCAAAACCTAAAATGGGGATAAGCGCGTGTTGCATCGTATCAATTCATCAGACTGTTATCGTGTGCGGCGTATTCTAAGGTATTATGGGTTCAAGCTCTATGCCAAGGACAGCCTTAACACAATATTAATTGTTTCATAAGTGCTTGCACTAGAATGGCCAGTCTTCGTTAAAGTAAGTTCGGCAAGCACTTATGAAACACACGTAACTTATTGAATAGGATATTAATTTTCAAAAAAGTTCTTGCACAGTATAGTCAGAATACTGCGCAAGAACTTTTGGGAAAATTAATACATTCATCCCGGAGCAGGCATTGATTCGATTTTTCCTGATTTTGTTGCTGATCATCGTCGCGTATTTCATCCTGCGCGGACGCTTGAAACATTGGCCTGTCATACCGGCAAAAGCGGCCAGGATTGCAGGCTTATCTATTATCGCCGTCGTATTGATTTATCTCGCGGCAAGCGGACGGCTGAATTGGCTGTTGGCAGTGATCAGCGTAATGCTGGCTTTTATGTCGAGATTGATACCGGCAGTGCTGCATTATGCACCGCAGTTACACCGGTTATGGATGGAATTTACCGCCGCTCGGCAAGGCGCATCCGGGCAGCAACAATCTCAGCAGCACAACACGGCGGCCAAAGGCAGGATTTCGGTTGAAGAGGCCTATGAAATCCTCGGGCTGAAGCCGGGCGCGTCGGAGCAGGACATTATTGCCGCCCATCGTAAGTTGATGCAGAAAAATCACCCCGATCGTGGCGGTTCCGATTATCTGGCGGCGAAAATAAACCTGGCTAAAAAGTTATTGCTAAAAAAATAACGTAGCTACTCTGCCATCAAATACAATGGAACGCAGATGAAAATTATCACCACAGGTAACGCACGAAAGATATTATGTTGTCTGTGTACCTGTGTTCCATTTTTCTAACTGCCGGATAGTTGCAAAATAATCCTTATGTATTGCCGTCATGCGAAGCTGATTTTTACGCCTGCTTTACTGCTGGTCTTATCGGTAGTTTTTGCGCTACAGCCGGGTTATACGTCTGCAGAACCCGGAACAACGGCTATTGATAACAAGCCTGGTAAGCAACATAAAAAACCGCAAGCGCTTGCCGTCGGCCAAACCTATTACCGGGTAAAAAGCGGTGATACACTGTATGCGATCGGTTTGGCTTCAGGCCTCGGCTATCAAGACCTGGCGTTGTGGAACCAGATAGCGCCGCCTTACCTGATCATTGCCGGGCAGACACTCAAATTATTCCCGCCCATTACAAAATATCAGCCTCCAGATACTCACCCTAAAATTCTCGTCACAAAAAGTAGCGATAATGCCGTCAGGCCTACCGCCATTCCCGCCGCAAGAAAAATACAGTCAAGCGATGCCGTCGTGCAAAAAACACAGCCCGTGCCTCCGGGTATTAAAAAAAAACCTGTGTCACAAGAAAAAAAATCAATTATTTCAATTGATAATAAAAAAATGTTAAAGTTAAGCTTTAAATGGCCTATTAAAGGCAAGGTATTGAAAAGTTTTTCTCAATCAGGCAAACAAGGCATTGATATAGAAAATAAAATAAGCAAACAACCCGTGCTTGCCGCAGAAAGTGGGCAGATTGTCTATACCGGACAGGAGCTGAGCGGTTTCAGGAATTTAATTATTATCAAACATCAACATGAATACCTAAGCGCTTACGCCAATACAAGCCGCCTGCTCGCGAAAGAAGGGCAACAGGTGGAAAAAGGCCAGGCTGTTGCAGAAATCGGCGCCGCAAACAAGCAGCACAACATATTGCATTTTGAGATAAGAAAAAATGGAAATCCGATAGACCCGATAAAATTTTTACCGAAATAGTTTAAGCATCCAGTTTAGTGATTAATCCAGTGAGTCGATATGAACGAAGAATTGATAGAACCCTCGGATGATGATATTGCCATAACACTTGATGAAGATTTTGCCTTTGACGATGAACTCAGCGCCGTAGCCGCAGTGGGCGAAATTCTCGATATTGATGTCGCTGTCGCTAAATCGAAAAGTATTAATGATTTTGATGCAACCCGCGTTTACCTGAATGAACTGGGCCGTTCGAAATTATTGACGGCAGACCAGGAAAAAATCTACGGCATAAGGGCGCAGCAAGGCGACCAGGATGCCCGTAAGATCATGATAGAAAGCAACCTGCGCCTGGTCGTAAAAATTTCCCGCCGCTATTTAAACCGGGGTTTGCCTTTGCTGGACATGATCAACGAAGGCAATCTGGGGCTAATCCGCGCCGTCGAGAAGTTTGACCCGGAAAGGGGTTTCAGGTTTTCAACTTACGCAACCTGGTGGGTCAGGCAATCGATTGAGCGGGCGATAATGAACCAGACGCGCACGATTCGCTTGCCGATTCATATCGTTAAGGAAATGAACACGTACCTCAAAGCCCAGCGTCATTTGGCGCAATTGCTTGATCACGAACCCAGCGCCGAAGACATAGCCGGGCATCTCGACAAACCGGTCAACAAAGTTGAAAAAATGCTGAAGCTAAATGAGCGGGTTTCTTCGGTGGATATATCGGGTAATAAGGATTTCGATAAACCGTTAATTGAATCTATAAGCAACCATGCCGGTTTGTCGCATGATGAAAAAATCCAGGAAGACCGCATTAAGCGGAATATCGCCGGCTGGGTATTTGAACTGCCGGAAAAACAGCGTGAGGTTATTTGCCGTCGTTATGGTTTATGCGGCTACGAAGAGGCGACGCTCGAGCAGGTTGCGCAGGAACTTGGTGTGACCCGGGAGCGCATCAGGCAGATTCAAATGGATGCGCTGAAAAGATTAAAGGAAATCCTGCAGTTTCACGGTTATTCTTTTGAAGAAATTTTTAATTAGCCGGCAGTCCGGCTTGTAACAGGGAACGTTAAATTAATTGTTTCATAAGTGCTTGCACTAGGAATGGCCAGTCTTCGTTAAATGAGTTCGGCAAGCACTTATGAAACACACATAACTTATTGAATGGGTATTACAATCCCAAAAGTTCTTGTGCAGTACTCTGAATATACTGCGCAAGAACTTTTGGGATTGTAATACAAAAGCCCATGTTCAAAATTTGCAAACAGCATTATGTTGGATACGCCGACCGAGTCCGGCGCATTTGTCGATAAAGCACTCGATGGCCTCCCCCTGATTTCCCCGTATTTTAAAAACCATGACAAGCAGACGCCGCTCCAAGTTAAGCAGCAGGGCAACCTACAATTTAATTTATTCATTGTTTGCCTTATACGAGTTGCGGTACCGCAAGATTGTGCTGAACAACTGCGGCTACCATCCTACCGAACTACAGCTTGAAAACGGTTTGCAGCTCCAGTTTTACCTGGAATTACTGAAGACCGTTGAATTATCGCCCGCCAAGCCGCTGGACATACTCGAAATCGGCTGCGGACAAGGCCACGGCGGCATATTCCTGCTGCAAAATCACTTTGCGAAGCATTCAAGATATACCGGTATGGATATATCCGATGT
>SCST01000624.1 GCA_004299465.1 Methylovulum sp.
TTTTATCGGCGAGGCGGGCAATGTCCGGCTTGCTGCTTTGCGCCTGGCGGACGCTTTTAATGATTTGCGCCAATGCGGTATCGCGGCCTATACGTGTTGCGCTAAACAAGAAACTGCCGCTTTGGTTCATCGTACCGGCCACCACTTGTGCGCCTACCGTTTTTTCCACCGGCAGCGATTCGCCGGTCAGCATTGATTCATCGACCGTGGAATGGCCTTCCAGCAACACGCCGTCAACGGCAATTTTTTCGCCGGGCCTGACGCGCAATGTTTCGCCTAAACCGACCTGTTCAATCGGAATATCGATGTCCTCGCCGTCCCTGATCACGCGGGCGGTGCGCGGCTGCAAGCCGATTAACTGGCGAATTGCGCTGGAGGTTTTGCCCCTGGCCATTGTTTCAAGACCGGTGCCCAGGTTGATAAAGGCCAGGATAACGACGGCGGCCTCAAAATACGCATGCTTGGCCAGCGACGGCAAGGTCGCGTAATAATCGATGACGATGCAGGAATACAGCCATGCCGAACCCGTGCCCAGCGCTATCAGCGTATCCATATTGGCTTGCCCCAGGCGTAATGACTTGAGCGCACCACTGTAAAAATGCCAGCCTGAATACATCAGTACGGCTAGTGTGACCAAGGCAATTTCCGGCCATAGCCATTGCCCTGCCTTCGAGCCCATTTCCGGCAGCCAGCCGAGGTTTTCAGCCAGCATCAGCGCGGCGCCGAAGGCCCCCGCTACCGCCGCTTTTTTCATTAATTGCCGGTAGCGTTGCAATTCCTGGGCTTCCTGTTCGGACGGGTCTTCCAGCCCTTCCATGATCGCCGCATCATAGCCGGCATCTTTAACCGCCTGCGTCAGTGCCTCGGGATCGGCGGCGCCCATGACCATCGCCGAGTGATCGGCAAAATTGACGCTGACCGATGTGACGCCGTTCACCGCCGCCAAAGCGCCTTCAACAGCGCTGACACAACCGGCGCAACGCATGCCCAAAATCGATAAGCGCAACGCTTCGGAATTGTCTTCTGTGCTCATAACCTGTCCTAACATAAAGGTAACTGTTCAGATCCTTGCCTGAAGCGTAGGGCGCGCCTTCTCCGACGTGTGGATAACGTGCCAGTCCGTTGATGGCGCGCGCAGCACGCCCTACAGCAAGGGGCTGAATAGTTACACATAAAGTAGGCACGCATCGCGTACCATAAATCCAGCGCAGATAAGGCCAAACGCCTCGAACAAGGTACGCGATGCGTACCTTACCTGTACTACGCCTCTACCGTAAATCCCGCACCGGTAATCGCCTCTTTAATCGCGTCCAGGTCGGTTTTTTCAGTATCAAATTCGACGCTGACGGTATTTTCCTTGTTTGATGCATTAACCTGCGCTATACCTTCAATCGCTGTTAATGCACCGACTATATTGGCCTCGCAACCGCCGCATTTCATGCCGGTAACGGTTAATACTGCAGACTCGATCATGACATTCTCCTCATAATGGTTTTAAATAGTTTCAAGTTAACGAAGACTGTTATTCTTTGGTACGATAACGATCCAAATCATCCCTAGTAACAACTTATGCAATTAAATACTATCACTAACCAGACCATTGCGCTCGCCGGAATTGCCCAGTCCGCCGCACTGGTGCATCAACTCGCAATCACAGGGGCTGCGGATGCCTCTGCGATGGAAGCCAGTATCGGCAGTGTGCTGAAAATCGACTCCGACAGCGTTATTGATGTATACGGCAGCCTGGCCGGCCTAAAACTGGGGTTTGAACAACTCAACGCACAAATGACCGGTTATAAAATCACCTATCCCGAACAGGCGCGATATTCGGCTTCACTGGTTTTTCTCGAAAACCAACTGTCTACCCGCAAAGACCTGTTGAATACGATACAAATCGGCATCACCAAAGCCCAGGCGCAAAGCGAACATTTCGGCCTGCTGCATGAAAATGTGCTGGCCAATCTCGGCGATATTTATGCCAATACGCTCAGCACCCTGCAACCGCGCATCATGGTCAACGGTGAAGCCGACTATTTATCACGGCCCGATATCGCCAACAAGATACGCGCCTGCCTGCTGGCCGGCATACGCTCGGCGATGTTATGGCGGCAATGCGGCGGCACGCGCTGGAAGTTCCTGTTTTACCGAAAAAAAATCCACGCCGAATTACAACTGCTGTTAAAGCGGGTTTAAGCAATGGCGTTACTGATAGAGGCCGAACATCTCTACCGTTATTACGGCAAACACTGTGCCGTCAATGATGTCAGCTTTACATTGACCAAGGGTAATGTGCTGGGTTTTTTAGGCCCTAACGGCGCCGGCAAAACGACGACGATGCAAATGCTGTGCGGCGTGCTCGCACCCAGCTCCGGTGCTATCAAAATCAACGGCTTCGACCTGTCAGAGCAGCCCTTGTCAGCGAAACGGCATCTCGGTTACCTGCCCGATACGCCGCCGCTTTACCGCGAATTAACGGTGTATGAGTTCCTCGCTTACTGCGCGCAATTGCATGGCCTTGCGCCCAAAAATATCCGCCAGGCCATCGATGATGCCCAGCAGCGTTGCGGCCTGGCG
This sequence comes from Methylovulum sp., assembly GCA_004299465.1. GTDB lineage: Bacteria > Pseudomonadota > Gammaproteobacteria > Methylococcales > Methylomonadaceae > Methylovulum. The sequence continues at coordinate 2,575 of SCST01000624.1, forward strand.
ACTGTCACCAAACGACTGATCGGCAACCTATCCAAAGGCTTCCAACAGCGTGTCGGCATCGCCCAGGCCATCTTGCATAATCCCGACGTCATCATACTGGATGAACCCACAGTTGGCCTCGATCCGCTGCAAATCAGCGAAATTCGCGCATTAATCCGCGAACTGGGGCAAGACCACGGCGTTATCCTGTCCACACACCGGCTCAGCGAAGTGCAGGAATCGTGTACGCAGGTACAGATTATTCATCAGGGACAACTGATATTAAATGAAAGTATCGATGTGCTTAAACAGATGATGGATACCGGCATTGTCGAGGTCGCAACCCGGCTTGCGCCCGATACCGGCCTGTTAGCGGCTATTCCCGGCGTCACTTTTCTTGAAAACCTCGCCGGGAACCGGGTACGAATCCATTACAGCGTGACCGACAATCCTACGCAACGCATTACCGAAACCATTATCGCCGCCGGTTGGGAATTACATGAACTGGCGCCGGTAAAAAAATCGATGGAAGATATTTTTATCACTTTAATCCGGGACAATGAATCATGACATTTTTCGTGATCGCCTGGCGCGAATTCAAGACGCTATTCCTGTCGCCGATGGCATGGACGGTCTTGGCGATATTACAAACAATTTTCGCCTATTTGTTTTTAACCCAGGTTGAAAGCTTCCTGATGTTGCAGCCCAAACTCGCGCAAATCGAGAACGGGCCCGGCCTCACGGATATTATCGTGCCGCCGTTGTTCGGCAACGCCGGCATTATCCTGCTGTTGATCACGCCGCTGTTGACGATGCAGCTGATCTGCGGGGAGCGCCGCAACAAGACACTGGCTTTGCTGCTGTCCGCGCCGGTATCGAGCGCCGAGATTATTATCGGCAAATACCTGGGAATATTGGGGCTGCTGTTGCTGGTCGTGGCATTGACTGCCATGATGCCGCTATCCCTGCTGGCCGGCGGCGAATTGGATACCGGCAAGTTCCTGGCTAATATCCTGGCCCTGACCCTGCTCGTTTCGGCGTTTGCCGCAGCCGGCCTGTACCTGTCGACTATAGCCGGACATCCCGTGATTGCCGCAATGGGCAGTTTCGGCATGCTGCTATTGCTGTGGATCCTGGACTGGACGGCAGGCGTCAAAGACCAGCGCAACGAACTATTTGAATACCTGTCCATATTGAGGCATTTCCAGAACCTGCAAAGCGGCCTGCTCAGCTCCATCGATGTGGGCTATTTCCTGCTGTTCATCGGCGGCTTCATACTGCTCAGCATCCGCAGCCTCGATAATAACCGGCTATGCCAATGACCTTATCATTCCATCGGATGCGCCGCTTAAAACGCGGCCTGGCTACCTTGGCATTGCTGTGTGTAATCGGCGCATTGGCCTGGTTAAGCGTGCGTTACCCGCTGCAAACCGATGTCACCGCCAATACCGGCAATACCTTGTCGATCGCTACGCAAAAACTGCTGCTGTCGCTACCCGATAAAGTGGACATCACCGCCTATATCAAAAAAGGCCAGCCGATACGCCTGCAAATCGCGCAGTTGATCGACCGCTATCGCCGCCATAAAGCGGATGTCACGCTACAGTTCGTAGACCCCGACGGGCAGCCGGAAAAAGCGCGCGAACTGGAATTGGGTGCAGAAGGAGCCGTTCTTGTCGATTACAGGGGGCATAGCGAAAAACTGAAATTTATCGATGAATCGACCTTGAGCAATGCCCTGCTGCATCTTGCCAATGCCAATCAACGCTGGGTGAGCTTCCTGAACGGACATGGCGAACGCTCGCCCGACGGCATCGCCAATTTTGATTTAGGGCAATTCGGCAAGGAACTCGCGCGCCGTAACATCAAGGCCTTAACGCTTAACCTGGCTACACTGTCCAGTATCCCCGATAACTCGGCATTGCTCGTGATAGCCGCACCTGCCGTGCCGTTATTGCCTGGAGAACAGGCCATCATCAGCCGCTATATCCGGGACGGCGGCAACTTGCTGGTATTGGCCGAACCCGATAACCCGCATCTAGACGCCATACTGCAACAACTCGGCATCCAAAGGATGCCCGGCGCCATCATTGACGGCAGCACCAGGTTGTACGGCATCGACAACCCCGGCTTTGTCATTGCCGGCAGCTATCCTGAGCATGCCATCACGCGGGGCTTGCAAATCATTACCCTTTACCCCGTCGCCGCAGCGCTTGAATACCGGCAAACCGGCGATTTCCACACCGAACCCCTGCTGAGCACCGAAACCGGGAGTCTGAGTTCCGATACCTCCGGTAAATCGCGCAATCCGCTGATATTTGGCTTGGCCTTAAGCCGTGATGTTGGCAAGACCGGGCAACAGCGCATTGCCGTCATCGGCGACAGCGATTTTCTGTCAAACACTTATCTTGGCAATGCAGGTAACCTGGACATCGGCTTAAGGATTTTTAACTGGCTGGTTCATGATGACCGGTTTATCGACATTCCTGCCAAAATCGCCACCGACAAAACCCTGCAATTAACGCAAACCGCAGTTGCCGTCATCGGCTTCGGGTTTCTAATCGCTATGCCGGCGGCGTTGATCGGGACAGGGTTTATCGTTTGGCGCATGCGTAAGCGGCGTTGATTTTTCGTTGTTGATGTAGGGCGCGCCGTGCGCGCCAGAGAGATAAAAGGCGCGCACGGCACACCCTATACCAAACGATCATGTGGTGGCTGGAAATGCTTATCTCAACTTACCGGGCAGGAACGCGGCTGCCTTCAAAAGTGACAGAAATAGCAGGCGCAGGAAGATCAGTTTTATAGGGGTCATCTGTCAGATTAAAAAAACGCACATCGATACTCCCCTGGATGCCCTGTTTCCGGGCATTGACCGATGCCTGGTAATCCGCCCGCGCCATGCCGCCTTCGGCACTAGACACGCCGGGCAGCGAAAAATTGATGGCCGTTGCATGCACTGTTCTTCTGTCATCGCATTGCCAGGAACCTAAAGAAGTCGTAAAGGCATTGAAAGCACCTGCAACACCGCCTTGATTGGAATCCGTCCGCGTTAAATTGCCGTCCGAGCCGAACGTCAATACCGCTCGCGATGCAAAAGAACCATCCGGGTTCGACATCGTGACCAGGTAAGTGCCGCTGACCAGCGAGCGGCAAGCCTTGCTTTTATCGGCGGCTGCCGCGTTAAGTGGGGATAGCAACGTTAATGCGGATAATAATCCGGCCAACGCTAGACATGACGGTTTATTGATCTTCATGATTGGACTCCGAGTGATGTATCTGATTGTCAATTGAACTGTAACACAGAGCCGTCGCCCGACATAAAAACATCCGTGCCGCGCGCGCCGGAATCAAAAGGCGCGCACGGCACGCCTTACACCAGTATTTCCGCCTGCAGCAGCCTGATCTCGTCCCTGATTTTCGCAGCCTGTTCAAACTCAAGGTTTCTGGCATGCTGGTACATGGCTTCTTCCAATTGTTTCAGTTTTTTCGCCTGCTGCTTCGGCGTCATGGACTGGTAATCCGCAGCAGACTCCGCCACTTTGCCAGCCGGCTTGACGATGTTTGCACCTGAGCCAGGTATCGCGATTTGCAAAATATCCGTGACGGATTTAAGGATAGTCGCAGGCGTAATATGATGCTCGATATTAAACCGGTGCTGCTTTTCGCGGCGACGCTCGGTTTCCTCGATGGCCTGCTGCATCGACCGGGTGATGCGGTCTGCATACAAAATAGCCTTGCCATGCGCATTACGTGCAGCACGGCCTATCGTCTGCACCAGCGAGACCACAGAACGCAAAAAGCCTTCCTTATCGGCATCGAGTATCGCAATCAGCGATACTTCGGGGATGTCCAGTCCTTCGCGCAACAGGTTGATACCGACCAGCACATCAAACTGGCCCAGCCTCAGGTCGCGGATAATCTCGACCCGCTCCACGGTGTCAATATCGGAATGCAGGTAACGCACCTTGACGCCATGCTCCGCCAAATATTCCGTCAAATCCTCGGACATCCTCTTTGTCAATGTCGTCACCAGCACGCGCTCTTTGACGCTGACGCGTAAATTGATTTCCGATAATAAATCATCCACCTGCGTCGTAGCGGGACGCACCTCGACAACCGGGTCCAGCAAACCGGTGGGCCTTACGACCTGTTCTACAAAAACGCCGGAATGGGCTTTTTCATAAGTCCCCGGCGTTGCCGACACATAAATGCGTTGCGGCGATTTCGCCTCGAACTCGGCAAACGTCAACGGTCGGTTATCGAGCGCCGAAGGCAGCCTAAACCCGTATTCAACCAGTGTTTCCTTGCGTGAGCGGTCACCTTTATACATCGCACCGATCTGCGGCACGGTGACATGGCTTTCATCGATAATAATCAGCGCATCATCGGGCAGGTAATCAAACATCGTCGGCGGCGACTCTCCAGGCCCCCTGCCCGACAAATACCGGGAATAGTTTTCGATGCCGGAGCAATAGCCCACTTCCAGTATCATCTCCATATCAAACAAGGTGCGTTGTTCCAGCCGTTGCGCCTCGACCAGCTTGTTTAATGAATATAAATGCTCCAGACGCTCTTTAAGCTCGATCTTGATCGCCTCGACGGCGGATAATAACTGCTCGCGCGGCGTGACATAGTGGTTTTTCGGATACACGGTATAACGTGCGATACGGTGCAGAATTTCGCCCGTTAACGGATCGAACAACGACAAACGTTCGACTTCATTATCAAATAATTCCACCCGCAACGCTTCCTGCTCGGACTCGGCCGGATAAATATCGATGACTTCACCGCGCACGCGATAAGTCGCCCGCCGCAACTCGGTATCGTTGCGCGTGTATTGCATTTCTGCAAGACGCCGTAGAATAGCGCGCTGCTCGATCAAATCACCCTTGACCAAATGCAAGACCATTTCAAAATAAGATTCCGGCTCGCCCAAGCCGTAAATCGCCGATACTGTCGCGACGACTATCGTATCCGGCCGCTCAATCAGCGCCTTGGTCGCCGACAGCCGCATCTGCTCGATATGCTCATTCAGCGACGCATCCTTGTCGATAAACGTATCCGAAGCGGGCACATAGGCTTCCGGTTGGTAATAGTCGTAATACGAGACGAAATACTCGACGCTGTTTTCCGGGAAAAACTCCTTCATCTCGCCGTACAACTGCGCAGCCAGCGTTTTATTGGGCGCCATAATCATCGCCGGACGCTGCACTTGCTCAATCACATTAGCTATCGTGAAAGTCTTGCCGGAACCGGTCACACCTAATAGCGTTTGATGCACTTCGCCGTCGTTTAAGCCTTCGACCAATTGCTTGATCGCGGTGGGCTGATCGCCGGCGGGTTGGAAACGGCAGTGGATTTTGAAGGGTTTTTGCATCATTTAGTCATGGAACAGCCAACGGTTAACAGAGCGAAAAACCCGATGTTTAGACTGCCCGAAATGATACTGTTATTAGCCGCCAACATGCTCAAACTCCAACTTTGCGGCCAATTGATATAACTCGGCCAAAGCGGTTTCAGCCTGTTCAAATGTTGAGCGCAATGCGGCATTTTTGCGAACTACAGGGTGATTGCCAACGGACTCAATTAAATAATTGAGTGCCACTGAGGTTCTATCCATGAGCTCAAAATAATGACCCTCATTGATCTCCTGATCCTCATAAGCCGGGCGAAGCAACTCTTTGTCATTCACTTCATAGCGTTCCAGCACATCTTTGCGAAACGCCGTGAGAAAATAACCAATGTCCTCACGCAACTCGCCAATGGATTCACCTGACGGCTGAACAGGCTTTTCTGTCCACCCTTTAATCGCCCCGGACTCATCGTAATAAACTTCATGAATCTGAAAGCTAACAGATTCCCCGGTTTCGTGTTGTTTACGGATTACCCTATAGTTCCATGTGCTCACTTTATACCTCGCCAGCGGCTATCAGAAAAATCATCCAAGTATCGAATCCAACGGGCTATTGACACCTTTACCGCCCTTGTTCAGCACATGCGTATAAATCATCGTGGTGCTGACATCCGAATGCCCTAGCAACTCCTGTACCGTGCGGATGTCGTAACCGCTTTCCAACAAATGCGTGGCGAACGAATGCCGTAAGGTATGCGGCGTGGCCACCTTGGTCAATCCGGCATCACGCACTACCTGCTTGACCGCGCGTTGGATAGCCTGCTCCTGGATATGGTGCCGGCGCGTCTTGCCGCTACGCGGGTCTACCGATAGTTTCGCCGACGGAAACACATACTGCCAGCTCCACTCCCTAGCCGCATTCGGATATTTTCGATCGAGTGCAAACGGCAAATACACCTCGCCAAAGCCCTGCGCCAAATCGCTGTCATGCAAGGCCTTCACTTTCTGCAAATGCGCCTGTAACGTTACGACAAGCGTTACCGGCAACATCGTCACCCTATCTTTATTGCCCTTGCCGTCACGGATCAAAATCTCGCGCCGCTTAAAATCCACATCCAGCACCCTAAGCCGCAAGCATTCCAGAATCCGCATCCCCGTTCCGTACAATAAACTAGCAATCAACCAATGCGTGCCCTGTAACCTGGACAAAATCGCCTGCACCTCATCGCGATTCAGCACCACCGGCAAGCGTTTGGGCGCTTTTGCCTGCTCGACATCATCCAGCCAAGGTAACTCTGTTTCCAAAACCTC
>SCST01000625.1 GCA_004299465.1 Methylovulum sp.
GATGTCTTCGGCATCCATCGAACGCGATAAGTCGAGGATAATCATCAGCGCGGATGCATTTCTGAATACCGGTGCCGGGATGCGTTCCCAGCTTGGCCCGGCCAGCGCGACAATTGCCAGGAAAGCGGCCAGTGCGCCGGTGATTATTAAGCCGCGGTTTTGCCTGCCGGCTTTTTCTTGCAGCAGGTACGGTAATAATTCGGCGTCACAGACAGCGGACCACAGGCCTCTGCTGAGTTTGCTTCGTAGCAATAGAACCACTATCGCAAGGGCCGGGATCATCGCCAATAGCCAGTACGGCCTGATAAAGTGAAAGGCTTCCGGGTTTATCATAAATGCACGCGTTGCAGGCAGACCAGGCCGATTAAACATAAGGCCGCCGATAACGGCCAGTAAAACAGTTCGCTACGCGGCCTGAAATATTGCTTGTCTTTTTCTATAGGTTCCAGTTCATCGAGCCGCATATAGATGTTTTCCAGCTCCTCGGCATTCCTGGCGCGGTAATAATGGCCGCCGGTGCTTTCCGCTATTTTGACCAGCGTGTCTTCATCGAGATCGGCGGAGGGATTGACTTTACGCTTGCCGAAAAAACTGCGGACTATCATTTCATCGGCGCCTATGCCGATGGTATAGATTTTTAAATGCTTGGCGGCGGCAAGTTCCGCTGCTTTCAGCGGCGATATTTCGCCGGCGGTATTCGCGCCGTCAGTCATTAATATCAATACCCGGCTATTGGCCGGCTGGTCACCGAGGCGTTTGACCGCGAGGCCGATGGCGTCGCCGATGGCGGTATTTTCGCCGGCAAGCCCGAGAGCGGATTCGTTTAACAAGGTAATAACGGTTAAGCGGTCGAAAGTCAGCGGGGTTTGCAGATAGGCCTGCGTGCCGAACAGGATCAAGCCTATCCTGTCGCCTACGCGCCGGTCAATAAATTTGCCGGCCACCCATTTGGCGGCGGTTAAGCGATCGACGACCTGGTCATTGATTTTGAAATCCTGTGCTTCCATGCTGCCGGATAAATCCACGGCCAGCATTAAATCGCGTCCGCTGACGGCTTGTTCAATCGGCTCGCCCAACCATTGCGGCCGGGTGCTTGCGATGACCAATAAGAACCAGGCGATGGCGGCGAGCAATAACGGCCATTGTTGGTGTTGGGATACGGTCCTGGTTTCGACATCAATAAAATCATCGAGAAACGGGACTTTTAATGCCGATTGCTCGATAGGCCGGCAGGCCGGTGCCAGCCAGCGGATCAATAATGGTAAGGGTAGGGCCGCCAAGAGCCACGGCCATTCAAAATGAATCATCTTGTCTGTTTTACTCGCGCAGGTTTTGCGGCTTGCGTAGGTTTAAGCCTGGTTTGGGATTTAAGCCAGCCTTCACATAGGCCGGTTAACCGGGCTATTTCATCATCGGTAAGCGCCGACTGGCGGTACGGGGCGTCGGTCAGGCATGCGCCTATGCCTTCGCTAAACGGCGAACCTTTTACGGAACTGTCGAGGAAAGCCAGCCATTCGCGCCCGGTTAAGCCGGCGACGCCTGCTTTTGGCGATGTGCTGATCGCGACACGGCGCAGCAGCATGGAGAGTTCGCAGAGTTTCCGGGCATTATCCTTGCTGCCGTCCTGTTTGATGTCCGCCAGTATTTTTTTTGCGGTTTTAAGCGCCGTTTTGCGGCTTAGGCGTTTGTAACCCGTGACTAATACAACGATTAATAACGGGATTAAAACGGCAAGTAGCCACCAGCCTATTGCCGGAGGCCACCAGCC
>SCST01000626.1 GCA_004299465.1 Methylovulum sp.
GGCATGTGATTTCACCAGGCTCAATGCCGCCTGCGCGCTTTCCTTCATGACATCGCCCAGTTGGCCGGTCAAAATCAACCTGCCGTTACCCGGCACCTTCGTGGCTTCGATAAACAGGATATCGCCGCCTACCGGCGTCCAGGCCAGCCCGGTCGCCACACCCGGTTCGCTGGTGCGCATCGCGACTTCCCTGTCGAACTTTTTAGGACCGAGTATCGCCGGGATAGCGTCGGCGTCGACCGCTTCGCTGACGACTTGCCCTTCAGCAATACGCATCGCGACACGGCGGAATACGGAGCCTATTTCACGCTCCAGGTTCCTGCAACCGGCTTCACGGGTATAGTCCTGGATAATGGTTTGTATCGCCTGATCGGTAATCGCGCATTGTTCTGGCTTCAGGCCGTTGGCTTCCAGTTGCCTGCCGACCAGGTAACGCCTTGCGATCTCGGCTTTTTCATCGAGCGTATAGCCGGTCAGTTCGATCACTTCCATCCGGTCGCGCAACGGCGCCGGAATATTGTCCAGCACATTCGCCGTACCGATAAACATGACATGGCTCAAGTCAAAAGCGACGCCGAGATAATTGTCACGGAAAGAAAAATTCTGTTCCGGGTCCAACACTTCCAGCAATGCCGATGATGGGTCGCCCTGATAACTGGCACTGAGCTTGTCCATTTCATCGAGCATAAACACCGGATTATTGGTGCCGGCCTTGCGTATCGACTGGATAATATTGCCCGGCAATGCGCCGATATACGTGCGCCGGTGACCGCGAATCTCAGCCTCATCATGCACGCCGCCGAGACTGGCGCGGATAAATTCACGCCCGGCTGCACGGGCGATGCTGCGCCCCAGTGAAGTTTTGCCGACGCCTGGGGGACCTACAAAACAAAGAATCGGGCTTTTGCCGTTCGGGTTTAACTTGCGCACCGCCAGGAACTCCAGGATACGTTGCTTGATTTTATCCAGGCCGTAATGGTCTTCGTTAAGGATGTCCCTCGCTTTGGCAATATCAATAAGGCCTGGACTCGCTTTAGCCCACGGCAATTCAGTCAGCCAGTCGAGATAAGTACGCAGCATCGAATATTCACCGCTGGCATCGGACATATGCTGCAAGCGGCCCAGTTCCTTGCGGGCCTGTTTTTCGACCTCCTCGGGCATATTAGCGGCGCTGATGACCTTGCTGATTTCCTCGATTTCCGCTGTATTTTCTTCGCCTTCGCCCAATTCCTTCTGGATCGCTTTCATTTGCTCACGCAGTACGAACTCGCGCTGCCGCTGTCCCATCGTTTCCTGGGTTTGTTCGTTAATCTGGTTCGACAGTTTTAATACTTCAATACGGTAATTGAGTAATTCCAGCACCTTGTCCAGGCGCTGCTGAATATCAAACAAAGCCAGCACCTGTTGTTTGTCATCGGCTTTTGCAATCAGGTAACTACCGATCAGATCCGCCAGCATCGCCGGTGATGCCACAGACTGGACGGCATTGATCAGCTCTGCCGGCGCCTGCCGCGTCAGGTTCAGCACTTCAAGCGCTTTTTGTTTCAGTGTGATGACTCGGGCGTCAATATCCTTGGTGTTTGTATCAGGTTCCTCATAATATTCGACGCGGGCAACCAGGAATGGATAACCTTGCATAAACGTCTTCACGCGAAAGCGCTGTACACCCTGGCAAACCACATGATGAGTGCCGTCGGGCGTCGTGATATAGCGCAAGATGTCCGCAGAAGCACCGGCCTCATGTAAGTCATCAGGACCCGGCTCCTTCTCCATATCATGCCGCTGCATGAGCAGGCCGATCGGTTTCTCGGAACGGACCGCCTGTTGCACGGCCATAACGGATGAATTGCGACCGATGACCAGCGGCAGGACGATCTGCGGAAACAGTACGATGCCGCGCATTGGCACGATAATAAGCGCATCATCGGGCAGCGCCGGGACTAACGCATCCGGCGCTGCCTCCGCTGAAGTCCCGGCAGAATCGGCCGTGAATCCGGGAAGCAGGTTTTTAATGTCCTTGATATGCATCATGAGTTCCCAGCTTCCGTAAGGTGATTAATAAACAACCGTTCACAAACTCTCGATTACCTATTTCAAACCGTCCTACCGGCAGTTCGATACTCCGCTCAAAGCGTCCGTAGGGAATTTCCAGGCGCCGTATCTGTGCATCGGAACCGACCGGCAAATGGCGCTGGCCACCGATGATAAGCCGGGGACCGTCGAGCATCACGCTGATGTGTTCGGGCGCAACGCCGGGCAATGCGATCATGATTTTAAACGCGTCCAGGGTTTCATACATATCTACCGGCGGTTCCCACGCGGGACGCCGGGCATACAGGATCGCCGGCCTGAAAAACTGCCGGTGCAGGCGGTCGGCCCGGTCTATCATTTCGCAGGCTTCCGCCCACATCCAGGATTCAAGATCTCGTGATGGCATAGCGTTCCAAAGCGACTTGTAGGGCGCGTCGCGCGCGCCATAGGGAGTTAAGATTAAGCGTCGATAATCCAAAGCAGCCGACGAAGGCGCGCGCGGCGCGCCCTACACGACTTACAAAAGCGCTATTCGCTCGCCAATAGCGCTACCATTTCATCCCGGTTAATCACTTCTTTCTCCTGCAGTACCTGTGCGAGCTTTTCCAGGCCTGAACGATTTGCCGCAATGATGTCACGCGCACGTACTTCGCCTTCTTCTATTAATGCGATGATTTCAGTATCGAGAAGGCGGGCTGTCGTATCGCTGTAATTACGGTATTCAGACACTTCGCTGTCGAGGAATTGGAGCTGCTGGCGCTTGCCGTAAGTCAAGGCGCCCATTTTTTTGCTCATGCCCAACACGCACACCATATTGCGGGCAATCTCGCTGGCTTTTTCGAGATCATTCTGCGCGCCGGTAGATACGCTTCCCAACACAATCTCTTCGGCAATACGCCCTCCCAATAAAATCGCTATCTGGTCTTTAAGCTCATATTCCGTCGATAAAAACTTTTCTTCAACCGGTAATTGCAAGGTAAAACCCAATGCCGATACGCCGCGCGGGATAATGGAAATCTTATGCACTGGCTGGCCGGTCGGCACATGCTCGGCAACCAGCGCATGCCCGGCTTCGTGGTAAGCGACCCGGCGTTTTTCCTCGGGATTCAAGGCGCGGTTTTTCTTTTCGGGACCGGCCAGTATCCGGTCTATAGCCGCTTCAAAATCATCCATGCCGATCTGGTTATGGCTTAAGCGCGTCGCGATAATCGCCGCCTCATTGGCGATGTTGGCAAGATCGGCGCCGACCAGGCCCGGCGTGCGCCTGCCTATCACAGCAATATCGACATTGTCCGCCAAGGTCATCGGCTTGGTATGCAATTTGAGAATTTCGACGCGATCTTGCAAATCCGGCTTGTCGACAATGATCTGGCGATCGAAACGGCCTGCACGCAACAAAGCCTTATCGAGAATTTCAGGCCGATTGGTCGCCGCCAGGACGACAACGCCGACCGAGGTATCGAAACCGTCCATTTCGGTCAGTAACTGGTTCAGGGTTTGTTCGCGCTCATCGTGGCCGCCCATAGCCATGGGTCCGCCGCGCGAACGGCCGATAGCATCCAGTTCGTCGATAAAAATGATGCACGGGGCTTTATTGCGGGCCTGCTCAAACAGCTCGCGCACCCGCGCCGCGCCGACCCCGACAAACAACTCGATAAACTCGGAGCCGCTGATATTAAAGAAGGGCACTCCGGCTTCCCCGGCTACCGCGCGCGCCAGCAAGGTTTTACCGGTTCCGGGTGGGCCGACCAACAGCACGCCTTTCGGCATGTGCCCCCCCAATTTCTGGATTTTTTCCGGCGCTTTTAAAAAATCGATGGATTCCTTGAGTTCCTGTTTGGCACTATCGGCACCAGCAACATCATCAAACGTAATCTTGGGCAGGGAATCGGGATGAATATGGGCTTTATTGCCCAGGTTCAGGAAACCGCGCTGCATACCGGCCGTGCGGCGCATGATCCAGGACCAAATGGCGACAAAAATCAGGATCGGGATAATCCAGCTGAATAAGAGTGTGCTGAACCAGTTTTCTCCGCTCCTGACGACATAATCGACATTGTTTTCCTGCAACATTTCGGCCAGGTCATTTTGCCACAACGGCACCGTCATAAAATGCTGCCCCTGTTTATCAGCCGACTCAGGCTTTAACGTGCCGCTGATATAGCGTTCGGTGACAACAGCCTTGTCAACTTTCAGGGACTTTACATCCTTAAGGAACTGACTGTAGGAAATTTCATCACGCTGCATGTCCTCAGCCGTATTAAATATCGACAATATCACGATTAACAGCAGTGCAAATAAAACAATCCGCCATTGTCTGGAGGTTTTGTCGTCCTGGGGTTTATTGAGTTCTACCCCCGGTTCCTGTTTGGAAAAGTCCCCGAACAATGCCGTAAGCGCATTTTTCAGGTGCGTAAAAAGACTGCCCACCAATGCCGCAATAGACTGAATAATATCATTTTTCTGCTTATCCATAACATCATGCCTCTCATATCAATAGTACTGAATGCCCCGAACACTATCGGGGATGAACGAAAGAGTACAGCCGGTTTACCCGTTTTATCGCCAAGCGCAAGCCATAGTGTAGTCAATAGCTTTCGGGAATATGGTTTTTTGATAACGCCCTATTCCTCGCAATAGGGAGGCATTGCGGCTACAAGCCGCTCCCACAAGTTACAGTTTAGGCCTCATATGCGGGAATAATAAAACATCACGGATCGACGGTGCATCCGTGAATAACATGACCAGCCGGTCGATACCGATGCCCTCGCCTGCTGTCGGCGGCATGCCGTGTTCCAGCGCGGTAATATAATCGGCATCGAAATGCATCGCTTCGTCATCACCGGCTTCTTTTTCTTCGACCTGTTTCTGGAAACGCGCAGCCTGGTCTTCGGCGTCGTTCAATTCGGTGAAGCCGTTGGCGATTTCACGCCCGCCGACGAAGAATTCAAAACGATCGGTAACATGCGGGTCATTATCGTTGCGCCTAGCCAACGGCGACACTTCCACTGGATACGCGGTAATAAAGGTTGGCTGCATCAAGCGGCTTTCGACGGTTTTTTCAAAGATTTCGATCTGGATTTTGCCTAGCCCGTAACCGTCCTTGACCGGTATACGCAGGTTTTCTGCAACCTCGGCAGCAGCTTCACGCGTAGCGAGGTCTGCTGCCGTCAATTCAGGATTAAAATGCAGGATCGATTCGACCACCGTCATGCGTTCGAACGGCTTCCCGAAATCATATTGCTCCCCCTGATAATTGATAACGGCCTGGCCGACGACTTCTCTGGCAATGCCGCGCAGCATCGCTTCCGTCAAATCCATCAAATCCTGGTATTCGGCATAGGCCTGGTAAAATTCCAGCATCGTGAATTCCGGGTTGTGGCGGGTCGATAGGCCTTCATTACGGAAATTACGATTGATCTCGAACACGCGCTCAAAGCCGCCAACCACGAGGCGTTTTAAATACAGCTCCGGCGCGATGCGCAAATACAACTGCATGTCCAGCGCGTTATGGTGCGTCGTAAACGGGCGTGCCGTAGCGCCCCCCGGTATCACCTGCATCATCGGCGTTTCGACTTCCAGGAACTGGCGTTCAATCAGAAACTGGCGGATATAAGCGACGATTTTTGAGCGGATTAAGAAAGTATTGCGCGATTCCTGGCTCATAATCAAATCCAGGTAGCGCTGCCTGTACTTGATTTCCTGGTCTGCGATGCCGTGGAATTTTTCCGGCAATGGGCGTAGCGCTTTGGTCAACAAGCGGATGCTGTCGACCTTGACGCTCAATTCATCGGTCTGCGTTTTAAACAGCACGCCTTCGGCGCCGATAATGTCGCCGATGTCCCATTTTTTAAACTGTTCGTTGTACACCCCTTCCGGCAGCGCATCGCGCGTCACATACAACTGGATTTTGCCGGACATGTCCTGGATATGGCAAAAACTGGCTTTGCCCATGACGCGCCGGGTCATGATGCGGCCGGCCAGTTTGACGCGTAGCGGTTGTGCTTCCAAGTCTTCCTTAGCTTTGTCGCCGTATTCGGCCAGTAATTCGCCGGCTACGACATCACGGCGAAAATCGGTAGGGAAAGCGATGGTTTGTTCGCGCAATTCATTAAGTTTGCTGCGGCGTTGTTTAATCTGTTCTTGTTCGTCTTGATGTAAGTCTGACATGATGTGTTGATGATTAAGGTATCTATAAGCTAAAGTAAAATGTAATCAAAGGGGTGGGGTCACAACTGGCATAAAGCAAGCAAATCCCGGTTCAACAAGCTGCTGTCGCCCAGGTTGAGTTCCACCAGTCGCCGTAAATTCGAGATACTTTCAATATCGATATGTTCACATTTAAAGCCGACCGTATTGTCCACGACATGGGAAACGGAAAGCGCCATGGTTATCTGTGTATCTTCGGATAAACGCAACACCAATGTGTAGATTTGCTCAGGGTCCTCTTGCCACGAAGCGGCAAAGCACAACAGGCAGCCTTTTAATGATAAATCGACTATTTCGCAGGGCCAGGTTTTATCCCGGTTGTTTAAGGTAGCATCCGCTTTATAGAAAATGCGGTGAAAATGGCGTTGGTCAGTATTTTTTAATGTCATAATCTTGGCTACCTAAATGTTCAAAATCTCATCATAGAGACTGCCTTAGTGGGATCTTATAACCCACTTTTCAAACTCGCCTCAATAAACGGGTCCAAATCCCCATCCAAAACCGCCTGGGTATTCCCGGTTTCCACACCGGTGCGTAAATCCTTAATCCGCGACTGGTCCAGCACATAAGAGCGTATCTGGCTGCCCCAGCCGATGTCGGATTTGCTGTCTTCCAGCGCCTGCTGGGTTTCGCTACGCTTGCGCATTTCCAGCTCGTACAGCTTCGCTTTGAGCTGCTTCATCGCGGTATCTTTGTTTTTGTGCTGCGAGCGGTCACTCTGGCATTGCACCACCGTATTGGTCGGGTTATGGGTGATACGCACCGCCGATTCCGTCCTGTTAACATGCTGGCCGCCAGCGCCACTGGCGCGGTACACATCGATACGCAGATCGGCGGGGTTGATGTCTATGTCGATGTCATCATCGATTTCCGGTGACACAAACACCGATGCAAACGAGGTATGGCGGCGGTTGCCGGAATCGAACGGCGATTTCCTGACCAAGCGGTGTACGCCGGTTTCGGTACGCAGCCAGCCGAACGCATATTCGCCTTCAAAACGTATCGTCGCGCTTTTGATGCCCGCGACATCGCCGTCGGATTCTTCTATCAATTCAGTCTTGAAGCCTTTGCGCTCACCCCAGCGCAGGTACATACGCTCTATCATCGATGCCCAATCCTGCGCTTCGGTACCGCCGGAACCGGATTGAATATCCAAAAAGGCGTTATTGGCATCCATTTCGCCGGAAAACATCCGGCGAAATTCAAGATCAGCCACTCGTCTCTCAAAATCGGCAAGGTCATCGGCAACGGTATCGACGGTTTCTTCATCGCCTTCTTCAACCGCCATCATCAACAATTCTTCAGCATCCGTCAGCCCCTGCTCCAGCTCACGGATAGTATTCACGATGATTTCCAGTTGACCGCGTTCTTTGCCTAAGGCTTGCGCCTGTTCGGGGTTGTCCCATATTTTCGGGTTTTCCAACTCACGCAATACTTCAACTAAGCGCTCGCTCTTGACATCAAAGTCAAAGATACCTCCTCAGCGCGTCTCCACGGCTTTTAAGGTCGGCTATTGTATTTTTAATCGGATTTATTTCTTGCATGGCGGCTGCCCTTATCCCTATCTATCCATGCCAAAATGCTGGCAGATGAAAACTAAAAAGCGTTAGATTATAAACCATAAACCCTTCAGGCTCGTGCATAACTTACCGATAACACGACATAAAGCAAAGCGTAATAATTCGCTGGTATTACAAATAGCTAAATTGATAATATTGCCCCATTATCTTCGGTTTGTGTATTCGCTACTGACCGGCATAGATTTAATACCATGACTTTTGTAATCGATGACAGTAAAACAAGGCTCACATGAAACGAACTTGTACGGCATGGTTTAACAAAAACAATGCGATAGCCGTAAAGCGAATGTTTCCGGCCGCCCTGTTGACACTGCTGTGCTTGATTGCCGGACCGCTTCAGGCCGAAACGCCGCCAGGCAAAACGCTGATTG
Organism: Methylovulum sp.; assembly: GCA_004299465.1. GTDB lineage: Bacteria > Pseudomonadota > Gammaproteobacteria > Methylococcales > Methylomonadaceae > Methylovulum. The sequence continues at coordinate 8,192 of SCST01000626.1, forward strand.
TCGGCAGTGAGCAGGATTATCCCCCCTTTGCGCTAGGCGCTACCGATGAAACAGCGGGTGGTTTCACTGTGGAACTCTGGAAGGCGGTTGCCGCGGAAAGCGGACTCGACTACCGCATCAGCGTTAAACCTTTCCATCAGCTGCTCCAGGACTTCAAGGACGGCAACATCGATGTCTTGATCAACCTCGCGCAATCGGATGAGCGCCGCCGCTTTGCCGATTTCACGGTACCCACGGTCATTGCCCACGGCGCAATATTTGTGCGCAAAGAAGAGTCAGGCATTCTCTCGGAAGCCGATCTCGCAGGCAAATCCATCATCGTACTCAAAGCGGATAAAGCGCACGACTATGCGCTATCCAAAGGCTGGCAAAAACAACTGGTTCCCGTCAATACCTCGGCAGAAGGATTCGAATTACTCGCCGCCGGGCGCCATGACGCCATGCTGCTAAGCAAACTTGTCGGCTTGCAAACACTTGACCAGCTAAAACTTCCCAATATCGAGGTATCGGATGCAAAAGCCGGCTTCTCACAGAAATTTTCATTCGCCGTCAGCAAAGGCAATGCCGACCTGCTCGCTAAAATCAATGAAGGCCTGGCATTAAGCAAATCCGGCGGCGTTTACGATAGCCTGTATGAAAAATGGTTTGGCATTTATGAAGAAAAAGAAGCCTCGTTGTCAGACATCATCATTACTATTATCCTTATCCTATTAATTCTTATAGGGATTGACAGCTTTACCTATTACCGGCGTTTAAGGGAGCGCAAAGAAGCCGCAAAAAAACTCGAAGACTCACATAATTTACTTAAAACTATCATTGATGCGACGCCTATGCGTATCTTCTGGAAAGACAGGGAATCCCGCTACCTGGGCTGCAATACGCTGTTTGCCCAGGATGCCGGCGCGGCTCATCCCGATGATTTGCTCGGCAAGGACGATTATCAATTGGCATGGAAGGCCCACGCCGCGCGCAATCATGCCGATGACCAGGAAATTATCGCATCAGGCAAAGCAAAGATTTCCTACGATGCGCCGCAAACTGCGCTTGATGGCCGACAAACATGGCTGCGAACCTCCAAAGTGCC
>SCST01000627.1 GCA_004299465.1 Methylovulum sp.
AAAAGAAAGCCTGCGGATAGACAAAAACGGATTGATTGCCAAAACCGACCATCCTTACGGTTTAGGCTCGGCATTAACGCATCCCTATATCACCACCGATTACTCGGAAGCGCTGATTGAACTGATTACCCCGCCGTTTACCGACATCACCGATACGCTGGACTATTTACATAATATCCATCGCTTTGTTTATCAGCACCTGGACGATGAAATCCTGTTGGCAGCGAGTATGCCGTGCGGCATCAATGGCGATGAAAGTATCCGTATCGCGGAATATGGCTCCTCGAATGTCGGGCGCATGAAACATATCTACCGCCACGGTTTATGGCATCGCTACGGCAGGACCATGCAGGCGATTGCCGGCATACATTTTAATTATTCGGTGCCGGAAACATTATGGCCGGTATTACACCAATTGGAAAACAGCCCGCTGAGCCTGGAACAGTTCACGGCAGCCGGTTATTTCGGCTTAATCAGGAATTTTCAGCGCATCGGCTGGCTGATCCTGTATTTATTCGGCGCATCACCGGCTATCTGCAAAAGTTTCTTCAACAGCCGCCCTGAGCTTAGAGCCCAGTTCGAGGAATTCGACGGCCACACGCTTTATCACCCTTACGCAACCTCATTGCGTATGAGCGACATCGGCTATAAAAGTAAAAACCAGGCAAACCTAAACATTGATTACAACTCGTTGCCGGGCTATGTAACCAGCCTCTGCAAGGCCATTACCACACCCTACCCCGATTATGAAAAAATCGGCGTCGTCGTTGATGGCGAATACCGACAGCTAAACAGCAATATCCTGCAAATTGAAAATGAATTCTACAGCACTATCCGGCCCAAACAGATTGCCGAATCCTGCGAAAAACCGACGATTGCATTGAGGCGCCGCGGCGTTCGCTATATAGAAATGCGTTCGCTGGACCTGGATTTATTTCATCCTGTCGGTATCGACGAAAACAAAGCCCGTTTCATCGAAGCCTTGCTACTGAACTGTTTGTTAACAGACAGCCCCAACATCTCCGACCAGGACCACCAGATCAATAACACTAACCAGCTTGCCGTTGCGCATGCCGGCAGAAAGCCAGGCCTTACGCTGGATAAGCAGCATCACAGCATTCCGTTGCAGGATTGGGCGCATGAAATTCTTGAGGCCATGCAGCCCGTATGCGCCATCCTGGATGGCGGCGATGCCGGCAAACCTTACAGTACCGCGCTTGGGGAACAGCAAAAATTGGTCAATAACCCGGACCTGACCGCTTCAGCGCGCATGTTGGCAGGAATGAGCGAGCAATCCCAACCATTTGCCAGCTTCGCACTGAACAAATCCGCCAAACACGCGCATTATTTTCGACTCAATAAACCGGACGACGCGCAAACCCTGCAGTTTACCGAAATGGCCTTACACTCCCATGCTAAACAGAATGAAATCGAAAGCAAACCACAACAGCCTTTCGATGAGTTTTTGAATTGTTACTTTTCACAAACCTGTTTCTAAACGCCATGAGCACTATCGACATCGAAGCCTTACAAAGCGAGCTGAGCCACAAAAGTCCGCGTATTATCCTTAAAAAAGCCCTGGCCCTGTTTGACAACATCGCCATTTCCTTCAGCGGTGCTGAAGATGTTGTCCTGATTGATATGGCCTTGGCCGTCAAAAAAGACATCGCCGTTTTCTGCCTGGATACCGGACGCCTGCATCCTGAAACTTACCGGTATATCGAAAAAGTCAGGAAACATTACCCAATAGAAATTGAATTATTAACGCCGGACCGGGATGTGCTGGACGCCTTTGTCAAAAGTAAAGGTTTGTTCAGCTTTTACGAAGACGGCCATCATGAATGCTGCGGCATACGCAAAGTCGAACCTTTATCGCGTAAAGTAGCCCAATTGGATGCCTGGATTACCGGCCAGCGCAAGGACCAAAGCGCAGATACCCGGCAGCATATTCCTGAAGTGCAATTGGACACTACCTTTTCCACCGCCGAGCACACGCTGGTTAAATTTAACCCCTTGCTCAACTGGAGCTCAGCGCAAGTCTGGGATTATATTGAAGCCTACCAGGTGCCGTACAACGAATTGCACAGCCGGGGCTTTATCAGCATCGGCTGCGAACCCTGCACCCGCGCCGTACTGCCCAATGAACACGAAAGGGCCGGACGCTGGTGGTGGGAAGCCGAAACTAAAAAAGAATGCGGTTTACATGCGGGTAATTTGAAGGGCTGATAGTTTAGTCCCAGCGATTATCCCTGACCTGCACCATGCCGTTTTCAATCCTGACGGGAAAGCAGGCAATGTCTTCATAAGCCGGAGCCGATCTTACCGCTCCCGTTTTTACGCAAAACCGTGCGCCGTGACGAGGACAGATAATCTCATCACCAACCAGTTCGCCACTGGCAATTTCCGCACCGTCATGCGTACACTTATCTTCAATCGCATAAAACTCGCCGGCAATTTTAAAAACGGCGACATCCGTGCCGTCAACATCGACGACAATAACTTCGCCATCGGCGAGCCTGTTTTCCAGGGCGGCATTAATCCAGTCCGACATAATTAACCTTTTAAATAAACATCATAACGTAACAACTTACCGTGGAAACTTTCATTGGGCTTGCCGCCCAGAGGTTCCGCATCATCAGGGCTTTTGACCACCACCCGCTTTCCCGTCGCCTTTAACGCCGCCGCAAAAAGCTGTTCCTTATCTTCATCATCGCCGAGCAAATCGCGCAATATCATCATCGATTTCTTCGCTAATGCGGATTTCTTGCGTTTGGGCGGAAACATCGGATCCAGGTAAATACAGTCCGGCGGCTCAACCAGGCTCGCCAGCAATTCAATGGCATTGCCGACCAGCAACCGGGGCGGCTGTTTATGCAAGCGCTGCATCCAGTCTTGCTGCGCCAGGCGCCTGAAACCATCGGCCAGCAATTCGGCCATCATAGGCGAGCGCTCTATACACAGCAGTTCATAACCCATACGGAAAATATGCAGGCTATCCTGCCCCCAGCCAGTCGTTGCATCGACGACGCTTACGGTTTTACGGCCAAGCGCCTTCGCCAATGCGCCGTCTTTAGGTGCCGGCCATGAACGCTGCTCGCCCTGGCGGGGTTCGATATCAACCCTTAAGCCGCCTTTTTTCAGCAGTTCCTTATCGAGCAATTTTAGACAACCGTCGCGCCGGCATAGAAAAAACGGCTCATGCTGATCGAAACCGGCTTCTGACGAGTTTCGCAGCGGCACAGCGAGCCTTGCTGCGAGTTGTTGAAATGGCAAAATATCGCCATGCCCATCATAAAGTATTGCCAGTTTTCCGAGGTATCCAGGTTGGATAACAGTCATAAGCAAAACAAGTTACGTGTCTGGCCTTAGCGACGAGGTGGCGGCAGAGCATAACCACTGCTATTAGGCCAGAAACGATTGTCACCGGTACCTTCGCTACCACTCCGACAGTCCGGCAAAATCCGTTTGGCACACAGCGTCTCGCGCCACTCGTACTTTAGAAATGCTTTTTCTATCGGCTCGGGAAGTGGGTCAAAATTCACCGTTTCGCTGGGTGAATAGGTTGTTTCGCCAAAACCTGTCCCTGGCGCCGCTTGCCTGGCCATGCCTGCTGAATCCGCGGCCGCCCCCTCCGCTTTCCCTGGCATGCTGTCATAGATTTCCGGGCGAGGACGTTCGGCATAGACCGCCATCGCAATAACTCCCAGCGCAGAAGTATCCCCCCACGCCGCCGCATAAGAGTTACCCGCCTCGGTAAAATAAAAGCGATTGACCTGATTCGCCCCGGTGCGCCAACCTTCATATTCAGCGCTGCTATACGGGTCCAGAATGTACATGCGCTCATTATTGCGCAACCATGATTGCTGGCCGCTGATGATATTGCGTCCATCCACGGCAATGACGACACCGACCCGCTGCCGGCTGTTATTAGTCACGCGCAATTTATAGCGCTCATTCGGCATGGCGGGTACATAAGCGCGATAATGCGCTGAGTTTGCGCTCACGGGCAGCTGTTGCAAGCTTCCGCCGTTATCCGTTTGCACGCTGATGTCAACCGGTAAATAAGGGCGCGCAACAGGGTTGTAATCACTGATAGCCTGGTTATCCGCGCAAGCGGTCATTGCCACTATCATGACGATCATTGCAAAAAAATTACGATGTCTCATTTTCAACGCCCTCATAATGATTAAATAAAACGGATGCTTATTCTGTAGAAATGGCCTGGGTTTCGTTCTTCAATGCCGCATCCAGCGTATGCCACGCCAAGGTCGCGCACTTCACCCGCGCCGGATATTCACGCACGCCGGCCAACACCGCCAGCTTACCGACGGCTTCCAATTGGATGTCCTCGGCTTTACCCGTGGTCATTTCATGGAAAGTTTTAAACAACGCTTCGGCTTCCGCTTCAGTTTTGCCTTTGACAATTTCCGTCATCAACGACACGGAAGCGGTGGAGATAGCACAACCGGAACCCTGGAAACTGGCATCCTGTATCGTATCGCCGTCCATTTTTAAATACAGCGTCAAACGGTCGCCGCATAAGGGATTAAAGCCTTCCACTTGTCGGTCAGCGTTGTCGATAACACGGAAATTGCGCGGGTTACGGTTGTGGTCGAATATGACTTCTTGGTAGAGGTCGCGTAGGTCTTCAAACATGGGTTTTCTCTAAATTCAGTATAAAAATAATGCGGTTAGTACGTCCACAAAACGATTTTTGCAGTTAAAAATGTTCGTTAATTTCCAATAACCGCTTGCCGTGAATAATGGCAACGACCAGGATATTGCTTTCGTTTATTTGGTAAATAAGCCGATAACTATAAACAAAACGTTCCCTTATTTGTTTATTACCAATTTCTGGAACAACACGCCCAATGTAAGGCTGCTCTGAAAGCTCTTTCGCAACCGTCAGGATTTTATTAGCAACGGCTTTGGCATAAAAACGGGAATCTTTGACAATATAAGTGACGATTGCATCCAAGTCTTCAACCTCTTCAACCTCCTCAAGCGACCAATCAACTGTTACAGTCATTCACCAAGCCGCTGCTCTACCTCGACTTGAGAAACTGTGCCTTCATCATTTGCCCGCTGCAAACCACGCTGGATTTTTTCCATCACATACAAATGGTATTGGATGTCTTCCAACTGGCTGTTTTCTGGTAGCTGGTCTAACAGGGTTTTGACTTCGGTTATGGCAGTTGGCATGGGATGCCCTCAAAGTTTAAGATTTTTGCTCGTTCCCGAACTCCGGCTTGGGAATGCGGATCGTTATCGTAGCCATTGATTTATCTTACCTAATAAATATTGCTGCAACTTACCCATCATCCAAACGCCTCAATCAAGCCCTTAATCCCGCTCATTAAAACATCAATCTCTTCCTGAGTATTGTACATCGCAAACGAAGCCCTAGCCGTCGCCGGAACGTGATAAAAATCCATCACCGGCATCGCGCAATGATGCCCTGCCCTGATCGCTATGCCTAAGCTATCCAGCATCGTGCCTATATCATGCGGATGAATACGCTCCAGCACAAAAGACAAAATCGCGCCTTTTTCCGCCGCTTCACCGATGATCCGCAAGCCTTTTATCTGTTTAGCCTGTTCGGTCGCGTAAGCCAGCAATTGCGCTTCGTAGTCGACAATCGCCCCCATGCCGATTTCATTCAAATAATCGATAGCCGCGCCCAAGCCGACCACATCGGCAATGGCCGGCGTTCCGGCTTCAAATTTATGCGGCAAGCCGGCGTAAGTGCTTTTTTCAAACGTGACGGTTCTAATCATATCGCCGCCGCCTTGGTACGCCGGCATGGCTTCCAGCAGGGCTTGCTTGCCGTATAACACGCCGATGCCGGAAGGCCCATACAGCTTATGGCCTGAAAACACATAAAAATCGCAATCCAGGGCTTGCACATCGACGGGCATGTGCGGAATCGCTTGCGCACCATCCAGCATCACGGGGATGTTTTTCGCGTGGGCGGCGGAAATAATTTTTTGCACCGGATTAATCGTACCCAATGCGTTGGACATGTGGGCGACGGCAAGCAAGCGGGTTTTATCATTTAATAAGGCTTCGAATGCGTCGTAGATTAATTCGCCTTGGACGTTCATCGGCGCAACTTTCAGCACCGCGCCGGTTTGTTCGCAGAGCATTTGCCACGGCACGATATTGGAATGATGCTCCATCGCGGTAATGATGATTTCCTCGCCCGCTTTGATATTGGCTTTGCCGTAAGTCTGGACGATGAGGTTAATCGCTTCGGTTGTGCCGCGGACAAAAATAATTTCTTTGCTGCTAGCGGCGTTGATGAAATCTTTAACTTTTTCCCGCGCTGCTTCAAATTTGTCGGTAGATCGCACGCTTAAGGTATGCACACCACGATGGATATTGGCGTAATCGTGGCGGTATAAGTTGCTGATGCTGTCGATGACGGCATTGGGCTTTTGGCAACTGGCGGCGTTGTCGAGATACACCAATGGCTTATTGCGGATTTTTTCCGCTAAGATAGGGAAATCGGCGCGAATTTTTTCTACGGGGAAGTTATTTATAAAGCTTGTCATAATTTTTCTGTTCGATGTTGATATATTGCTTATTCACTTGCAGCACATTATATTGTGCTTGATTTTAATTGGCTTTGATTGCACTTATGGCTACTGTTAACCCTGTGAAACATTTAACCAACCTCGATGAATGGCGCAGATTGGGCGAAGCTAATATTTTTCCACCGGACAGCCGGCTTGAACTGATTAATGGAGAAATTTTAGAAATGGCACCGATAGGCCCTAATCATGCGGGTCACTTGAAACGCATCAATAACCTACTAACCCTTTTGGTCGCAGGTAAAGCCATCGTCAGCGTTCAAGATCCGCTCCAGCTCGGTGATCTCTCCGAACCTGAACCGGATTTCATGCTGCTAAAGCCGAATGCCGATTTTTATTCATCCCGTCACCCGAATGCCGGCGATGTCTTGCTGTTAGTCGAAATCGCCGATACCTCGCTAAAGTTTGACCAAAACCAGAAACTGCGTTTATTCGCGCTGCACGGTATTCCCGAGTATTGGCTGCTAAACCTCAATGACTCCTGCTTGGAAGTGTATCGCAAACCCCGCGGCGAGGTGTATGCCGAAAAAAACACGTTACAGGCCGGCGATTCCGTGACCTTGTCGCAATTGCCAGACATCAGCATCCAGGTTTCCGCTATTTTATAGCCAATCCTGGTTAATGCCTGACTGCGGAAAACGAGCCAATACCTGCGCCAACACCAGATCGTGCAAGCCTTTGATCTTGATTTTATCGACCATTTCATTAGCAAAAGCAAACGTCAGCATATTGCGTGCGGTGTCTTCATCGACGCAACGCGATTGCAGGTAAAATACCGATTTTTCATCGAGTTGCCCGACCGTCACGCCATGTCCGCATTTGACGTCATCGGCGTAAATTTCCAATTGCGGCTTGGTATCGGCTTCGGCATCGGCCGATAACAACAGGTTGCGGTTATTCATTTGCGAATCGGTTTTTTGCGCATCTTCAGCAACAATAACCCGGCCCTGGAAAACGCCCCTGGCCCGGTCATCCAGCACGCCCTTGTAAAGCTCGCGGCTCGTCGCATTCGGCTTTAAATGGTTGATGCGGGTGTGGTTATCGATATGCTGGCGTTTACCACCCAGATACAAGCCGTTCAATTCGCACTCGGAACCTTGATCCAAATCCGTATGAATATCAGTCCTCGCCAGCAAGCCGCCAAACGCAAAATTATGGTGCGTCAACCGCGCATCCTTGGCCTGTTTAATGTACGTGCCGCCGAAATGAAAGGCTTTGTCGGATTCGCACTGCACTTTGTACAACGTCAGGCCAGCATTCGCAGCGACAAACACTTCGGTGACTGCCGCCGACAAATAAGCATTCGCCGCACCAATTCCAGACAGGCCATCCTCCCTGACACTATCCAATCCGGCAAAGGTTTCAATCACGTTGGCTTCGGCCTGTGCCTCGACCACAATAACCGTGCGCGTCGTCGCGAGGGTCTCCGCTTGCGTGGCGAAATGCAGGATTTGTATCGGCTTGTCCAACACCTGTTTGGCGGACACCTCTATCCATACGCCATCGCTAAACCACGCCGTATTGAAAGCAATAAAACCGTGCTCGATATGGCTTACGGCCTTGCCTAGGTAAATTTGCAGTTTTTCCGGCTGCGTAGCCAACGCATCGGCCATACTCATCACGCTGACCGTATCCGGCAAACCGTCTAAAACCGAAAGTTCGGCGGAAAAACGGCCGTCCAGCAAAACGATTGACCACGCATCGTTCAATTGCCAAGACTTCAAACTGCCGGTATCGATGGCGTGCCGCGGCAATGCAAGAGCCGGTGCAAAGCGTTTTTTTTCAATCGCGGCAACAGACGTATAACGCCATTCTTCCTCCCGCGGCGACGGAAAACCTTTTACCGAAAACGCATCGAGCGCATCGAGCCTTAATTGCTGCAACCACGGCAACGACTGCCCAGGCAAAAGGGATGCGAGCTCGGAATATTCGGAAATATACGGATGGACTGCGGCACTCATCACGCACCCACCTGTCCGTCTTCAAGCCAGCCGTAGCCTCTTTCCTCCAGCTCCAGCGCCAGCTCAGGCCCACCGGATTTGATAATTTGCCCATGCGCCAAAACATGGACAAAATCCGGTTTGATGTAATCGAGCAAACGCTGGTAATGCGTGACCATGATGAATGAGCGCTGCTGCGAACGTAAGGAATTGACGCCATCGGCGACGATTTTCAGCGCATCGATGTCGAGGCCCGAATCGGTTTCATCGAGTATGCACAGCTTCGGTTCCAATATCGCCATTTGCAAAATTTCATTGCGTTTTTTCTCGCCGCCGGAAAAGCCTTCGTTGACGGCGCGGTACAGGAATTTCTCGTCCATCTCCAGCGCCTTCACCTTGCTTTTGACCAAGGTCAAAAAATCCATCGCATCGACTTCATCGAGGCCGTTGTGCCCCCGCACCGCATTCAGCGCGGCTTTCAGCAAATACACATTGCTGACGCCGGGGATTTCCACCGGGTACTGGAAAGCCAGGAATACGCCTTCGCGCGCCCGGATTTCCGGGTCCATCGCCAGCAAATCCTTGCCCTGGTAAGTCGCCGTCCCACCCGTCACTTCATAGCCGGCCTTACCGGACAACACATGCGACAAGGTGCTTTTACCGGAACCGTTAGGTCCCATAATGGCGTGGATTTCGCCTGCCTTGACCTCAAGGTTGATGCCTTTGAGGATTTGTTTGTCGTTGACGTTGACGGTTAGGTCTTTGATGCTGAGCATTGGCTTTCCAAAAAACTGTTAAAAAGTAAGTAAGTTTAAATTTTCGATGAACTGATAATCGCGCTGGTTTTTGGTAGCCAAACCGCTGCCCAAAGACAAAGCGGTTGCGGCAATCAACGCATCGGGCATTAATAGCCCATGACTCAAACGATATTGACGCAATAAATCAACTGCGATCATTGAAATATTTTCATTCAATTTAATGATTTGAAAGCGTTTTAAAAATTTATCAAGAAAAACGGCCTCTTGCTTGTTACGGCAACCGACCAGCAACTCCATTTGAGTAATTAAACTGACGGCGAGCAGGCTATTTGTTTCTAAGTTTTCTAGGTGAACAATCGCTTTTTCATTATTACGGCTAATATCGATCAAGATGTCCGTATCAATAATCACCACATCAACCATTGTTTTTTGCCCATTCCGATTGACGGTTGTTTTTTACCCATTCCGTGCTGTCTTGCATTTCTGCACGATCGCTCCACATGCCGACAAAGCCTTCATCTGACAGTTTGCTTTTCGCAGGTTGATAACGCATTTTGATAAAAGCGATAAAGTCCTCTACCTGATGTTGCGCCTCAAGGGGTAGTTGTTCTATATCGTTTACCAGTTGTGTTGCATTCATAATGTTCACCGATATTATTCAAACTAATTTTTTATGTGCATTGCGTTATTTCTTCCGCCGAAGCACATTCAAAAAACAATTCCACAGCTTCTTTCAAATTATCTTTAGCTTCCTCAATGTTCAAGCCTTGGCTGGCAATATCCAATCCAGGACATTAAAGACACATAAATATCGTCTTCTTTGGTAACAGCTCAGCACCTCTTCAGAAAAGTTTAGTCCTATGTGTACTTTGGTCCAAGGTGTCTGTTGTAGGGCGTGCTGCGCGCGCCAACGGATTGGCACGTTGTCCCAAGTATCGGAGAAGGCGCGCGCGGCGCGCCCTACACAGGCCAAAGAGTGAGTATAACTTCAGGTAACTTGGCAAGGAGCTGAGTAGTTACCCTCTTTGTAAATAATGGCAGTAACTTGTTTACACAGACAACAACCTTCCTTTAGGTTCCGGCACATAACGCCCTAACTCCACAGCGGTTTCTATCCATTCGGCAATACCCCATTCAGCATTTTTAACTGCTTCCTGATAACTACCACCATCCGCCATACAACCCGCCAATTCCGCTACTTCGGCGATATAAGCCTGATCGTCTTCGCTCCAGTAAATAATCATTTCATATTTGCTCATATCGAAGGCCATCAAACTTAAGGAAAAAACTTGTAAATTTCCTTTCTATGCATAACGGTTTTTACCAACACAGCATTATTGTCGACCATTAAACCCAGCCGATAATTGCCGAACCTGACTTTATAAAATCCGTCATAGCCTTGCATTTTTTCAACTTTTCCCAAACTAGAAAGCGAAGCAGCAGAGGCCAGATCATCGAATACGAATTGCTCAACTTGAGTCCGTGTTTCACTGGGTAAACTTGCCAATTGTTTCAGGAACTTCTTGTTGTAATTGACTTGCATCAAACCTTATCCAAGCCTGTGTAATATTCCTTGGCTTCTTCTAAGTTCAACGACTCGCTATCATCCTCAACCATCAACTTCGCTAGCGCATAATTTTCCAAAACATTTTCAATTTTCTCGAAAGTGGCTATGTCCAATTGGACAGCAACCCGTTGATTGGCTTCATTAACGATGTATTGTTTATTGATTTCCATCTTCTTACCTCAAAAAATTAACCCACCGACCCTTCCAAACTCAAGCCCAACAACGCCTGCGCCTCAACGGCAAACTCCATCGGCAATTCCCTGAACACTTCCTTGCAAAACCCGTTGACGATCATCGACACGGCGTCTTCCGCCGACAAGCCGCGTTGCCGGCAGAAAAACAACTGGTCCTCGCTGATTTTGGAGGTCGTCGCTTCATGCTCGACCTGGGCCGACGGTTGCTTGACCTCGATATACGGAAAGGTATGCGCGCCGCAGCGGTCGCCGACCAGCAACGAATCGCACTGCGTATAGTTACGCGCATGCTCCGCGCTTTTCAATACCTTGACCAAGCCGCGATAAGTGTTCTGTGCCTTGCCTGCGGAAATGCCTTTGGAGACTATCGTGCTGCGCGTGTTTTTGCCGATATGGATCATCTTGGTGCCGGTGTCGGCTTGCTGGCAGTTGTTCGTCACCGCCACCGAGTAAAATTCGCCGATCGAATTATCGCCCTTCAGGACACAACTGGGGTATTTCCAGGTAATCGCCGAACCCGTTTCCACCTGCGTCCACGACACTTTGGCATTGTCGCCGCGGCATTCGGCGCGTTTCGTGACGAAATTGTAAATGCCGCCCTTGCCTTCCTTATCGCCGGGGTACCAGTTCTGCACAGTCGAGTATTTGATCGTCGCGTTTTTCATCGCGACCAGCTCGACGACGGCGGCATGGAGCTGGTTTTCATCGCGCATCGGCGCTGTGCAGCCTTCCAGGTACGACACATGACTGCCTTCATCGGCAATGATCAATGTGCGTTCAAACTGTCCGGTATTGGCGGCATTAATCCTGAAATACGTTGATAATTCCATCGGGCAGCGCACGCCTTT
>SCST01000628.1 GCA_004299465.1 Methylovulum sp.
CATTTTCCTGCACAAGTCTGCATCTTCAAAATAAAGAAAATAATATTCGTCAAAACCGGCCACTTTCTTTAAGACATCCGTACGGCAAAACATGAAAGCACCCGAGACGAAAGGCACATCGCAGATATTTTCATAACCCACATCGAGCATGATATAAGCCTCCATTCTGTGTTTAACTATTTTTTTAAGCCATACCGGCGCTAAACGCCGCAACGCCAAATCCAGGATAGTCGGGTTTCTATGGTTATTGGCCTGCAAGCTGCCGTCGGGATTGATAAACCTGGGGCACAATATACCGATATCCGGGTTCCGCTCCATATAATCCGCCAGTGCATTGATGGTCTCATTGTTAATGATAATATCGGGATTGCAAATGATATGGTAGCCACTATCGACTTGGTTGATCGCGATATTATGTGCCGTGCCGAAACCGGAGTTAGTGGCATTTTGAATCAATTTAATCGTGTTATTCTCGCCGGCATAGCCTTGTACAATATCCACGGTGGCATCCTGCGATTTATTGTCAATAACCAGAACCGTCAATTCATAGGCTGTATCAATAACCTGGGCCAGCAATGATGCTATACATTCACGAACCACCTTCTCGCTATTGTAAGTAACGATGGCTATTGAAATTTTTTCACGTTTCATGCAATAAGCTATTAATTGTAACCTTCCGAATCATACAGTGTTAAACCCGCGCTTTAAAAGCCTCAGCCTTTTCCCTTAATAAGGCTTCACTCTCTTTAATCATGTCGCTGTATTGGGTATTTTCGAAACCCCACAACGATGAAGACAGCTCTTCGCCGTGACCGACTAAAAACGGTAACGTCGTAATCACCACCAAGTCCTTGCTGGATTCGATATGCCGGTCAATGGTATTGGTATAAGGATCGGCATTTTGCTGATCCCAGGACTCCAGTAGATCGATAGCAGACAGCGAATAGATATTCATGACCATGCTGACTGTTTTATTGATAAAAATATACTCAATTCCATCGACTTCCTCGATTTTAGTGACGGCGGTGTCGGGATGCAGATGCGCTATCAAGCCTGAAAATAATGTCCAGGGTTGTTGATTCGCAATGAGGTAAGCCATAATTTTATCCAGCCTTGTTTCAAAATCATCAGGAAATACAACATCATCCTCACAAATCATCGCCAGGGAATAACCGCGGTCATGCAGGTTTCTCAGCATAAATTTATAGCTCATACCGCAACCTAGCCAGCCTTTCCGATGCCGTATACCTTCTATGGCCTGAAATCCGTAAGTTTTATTGCCGAGAAAATTTTGTTTCCTGTCCACGGTTTCGGTCAATGTTAAACACAGCCGGGGTATCGCCTCGTCCATTTCAGGAAAAAAATCAACTTGTTGATAATAACCATCAAAACTCAGCAAATCGTTGGCCAATAAATAACGATTGAAGTAACAGGAAAATTTCTTATCCGATTGTACAAAAGCATCGATCGCCGCTATTTTTCGTTGGTACGCCGGCTCATTACTCAACACTTCAGCGATTCGCTCAAGCATGGCGTCTATATCGCCAACCGGCGTAAAACCGACAATACCCTGAAGATCGCTATGGTTGCCCATATCGCTGCCTTCTTCGCTGATCACCGGCACACCCAGCGAAATTACCTCATAAATGCGCGTTGATTCAAGCAGGGCATTTTCATAATAGTGGATATTAATCACCACCCTGGCTGACAGGACTAAATTGACAAGCGCTTCGCCAAACACTTCGCTGGCAATGAAAAGATTGTATTTTTCGCTGATCCGGTCGAGAAATTTGCGGCGGCGAGAGCAGCTAGGGTCACCATAAAACAGGACATCAATTTTTTTTACGCCGTTTTTTAAGTTGTAGCCTTTCTGCTGTAAAAAACCGGCATAATCAGGAAACGAGCCTATAGGCAGGTAAAACAACTTTTGATATTGAATGCCGTTTTTTTCAAGGAATTCGATATTGGTAACGGCATAATCAAAAATTGAAATGGCCTGGTTCAAAATAGCGAAATACGCATCTGAAAACCAGCGTGGATTGATGCTTTGCTCCATTTGAAATGCGACAAAGTTTTCAGGCAAGCGGGAAAACATTTGCGGGCAAATAACAATATGGAGTCGCCCGGCATCGGCCTGCCGGCTGTAATTCAGGCCAACCGTTGCACTCAGTCCGGCCTGTGTTAATTGGTGCTCAATCAAATGCGCTATGTACACGGTATGTTTTGTGCATAATATTGAAATATCATGTTTACTGATCGACTCAATCGCCAACGGTTCAGGCTCCAGATCGCGAACACCACGCTTAATAATATCAACAATAACAGCAAATTTACCGGCCCAGACCAGCTCGCATAAGGTCCTGGATTTTCTGCCGACCAGCCTGAACGGATGCCGGGTACTGCAGATTATCCCTATTATTCTGGCTATAATTCTTACCGGGTTATCCGGTTTGCGCGTCGCGATATAATGTCCAAACAAACTGCCGATCACGTTAAACTCGCCGCGTAAAAGCCGTCCTAACATACGCAACGGCATCGTGATGCGCCAAGAAAGACTTTGCCGCATTTTGTGTATCACCGCCGTCATTTCTGAAATATGCCGGTCACGCTCGCTGATGGCCTGCTGAAAACAGGCAATCTGTGCATCACGCTCTGTTAAGGCTTGGCTAAGATC
>SCST01000629.1 GCA_004299465.1 Methylovulum sp.
ACATGATCAGGCAAATTCCAAAGAAACGCATGAGTGTCAAACGTATGCGCAAGGCTGCTGGTTGGGATGACTCGCTTTTAACTGAGGTTTTGGCTCAGGTGTTTTAATGAGGTGGCCCTGCCAGCATCCCTGCTGGGTCTTGACGGTTATTTTTATCCATGCTGTTTTTGATAAAAGCTCAACCAGCCCACCGGAGCATTCCGGTAGACGATATCAATTGAAGCGAAAGCGACACACCCAGGGGTGCTTCACCAGCTCCAGGCTCTGTGGGAATGAGCATGACCGTGACATCTGGTTGTTGCGTAAGCGGATTTCCTGAACGACATTGATATTCCGGGCGAGGTAAACATAACGGGGGCAACCCCAGAAGGCGTTTTTATGACCACTAACGCGGTGTTCGTTTTGGACACTACCAAGAAACCGCTCACGCCTTGCTCACCGGCACGGGCGCGGGCATTGCTCCGGGATGGCAAAGCGGCGGTATACCGCACCGTTCCTTTCACCCTTATTTTAAAGGTGACCTTGCCCGATGCCGTCGTCAAGCCGATCACCGTCAAGATTGATCCCGGCAGCAAGACCACCGGATTGGCCTTAGTGGATGCTGACGGTCGTGTATTGTTTGGCGCCGAGCTTGAGCATCGCGATCAAGCGATCAAAGCCGACCTGGCTTCACGCAGGGCTTTGCGCCGAGGCCGCCGCGGGAGGAAAACCCGCTATCGCGCAGTGCGATTTAACAACCGGGTTCGCCCTAAAGGCGGGTTGCCGCCCAGCTTGCAACACCGGGTTGACGCGTGTGCTGTCGAACGCGTCAAGTTTGATATGCAACTGATGAAAAATCCTGAAATTTCCGGTGTTGAGTATCAACAAGGCACACTGGCCGGGTATTTCGTTAGGAAGTATTTGTTGGAAAAATGGCAACGCCAATGCGCGTATTGCGGCGCTAAACACGTCCCGCTACAAATTGAACACGTCCAGGCACGGGCAAACGGTGGCACCAACAACAACATCAGCAACCTGGCGCTGGCTTGCAAACCCTGCAATACCCGGAAAGGCACAAGGCCGATCCAGGACTTCCTCAACAACAAGCCGGAAGCCTTAACGAAAATCCTGATCCAGTTGAAAAGGCTGCTGGCCGATGCCGCCGCCGTCAATGCCACTCGTAACAAGCTGTTCGCTGAATTGCTGAAAACCGGCTTGCCGGTTGAAACCGGTACCGGCGCACAAACCCAATTCAACCGCACCCGGCTGGATTACCCGAAAGCCCACTGGATAGATGCCGCTTGCGTAGGCGAGTCGGGCGCTACCGTTACCCTGAACCCAGATTTGAAACCGTTGCATATCAAAGCCACCGGACACGGAACACGGCAGACGGTACGAACCAACAAACACGGCTTTCCTTGTGCCAAAGCCAAGACATCTAAAAGGGTGCTGGGTATCAAAACCGGGGACTTCGTTCGTTTGCTGCAAACCAAAGGCAAATATAAGGGCGCTTTCAGGTCGCGTGTGACCGCGATAAAGAATGCCAGTAATTTCCTGTCAATCAGCTTGAATGGAAAACAAACGTGGTTTTCAGCCAAGCTGGCAACCTTGATTCAGTTAGCTGACGGCTATTCTTATGGGTATTGATAAAAAACTGCTGGGCGAACAGATAAAAGGCACAGGCACTCCTGCTTTACCCCGGAATTTTAAGCCGCGTTATTGCATTGCGGCAATTCCGGTACGCAAGTCACTGGCGGGTCGTCATCCGTCCTGTATTCCTTAGAAGAAGTCTTGGAATACTTGAAGCGGCTACAGAGATCGCAAAAGACCCTGCGCTGAATGGGTACGAAAAAATACAAATATTGGTCTCTGCGGTCGAACTGATTGAGCCAAGTGCTTAACACCTATCTTTCCGGGTTCAGAGCGATAACATAAGCTCTTCGCATTCCTATAAATAGCGCTAAAATAACTGAAACAACTTGCAGTCATCTCTATGATAAAAAATAGCTTTTCTTCATCGTTATTACTCTGTTGCATGCTGCTGACCCTGCTCCAGGGCTGCTTGCCGAGTAGTTATAAACCCGGATCGGCCATCACCCCAGGTCAATTAGCGACCCATCAATATATGACTCCCGATGGCGCCTTCTTACCGCTTAAGCAATGGCTGCCCCCGCCGGACAAAACGACTTCCGTGCTGATTGCAGTGCACGGTTTTAATGATTACAGTCACTTTTTTCAACATCCCGGTGACTTTTTTATGCAGCACGGCATAGCCAGTTATGCGTATGATCAACGCGGATTCGGCGGCAGTCCGTTGCGGGGATTATGGAGTGGTATCGATGCCTATGCCCAGGATCTGATTTTATTTGTCGAACTGGTCAAGCATAAACATCCAGGATTACCTGTTTATTTATTGGGCGAAAGCATGGGTGGAGCCATTATTATTGCAGCGGTGACGCAAGCTAAAACGCCCCCTGTTAACGGACTGATTCTTGCCGCTCCTGCTGTATGGGCTAGAACGACGATGCCCTGGTATCAACAAGGTCTGCTATGGACATTAGCGCACACCTTGCCGTGGCTGACGCTGACCGGCAAAGGTATCAAAGTGACGCCGTCCGACAATATTGCAATGCTCAGAGCATTGGGCAAAGATCCGCTGGTTATCAAGAAAACTCGCGTAGAAGCACTTTACGGTTTGGCTGATTTAATGGACATCGCCCAGCAAAAAGCCAACCAGATTAATGATAAAACGCTGGTGCTTTATGGTGATAAGGATGAGATTATTCCCAGACAACCTACGTATCAATTTATCCAGCACTTTCTGCAATCGCAGCAACAGAAAAAAACGGTCGCCTTTTATAAAAACGGTTATCACATGCTGTTACGTGATCTTCAAGCGCCTGTATTATGGCAGGATATTCTGGCCTGGATACAGTCCCCGTTGGCTCCGCTGCCTTCCGGCGCTGATAAATATGCTCAGCAGGCGCTGGGTTTATAGTGTCTGTTGTCGGGGGGAAAAACGATGAGGCAATGTCCGAAATG
>SCST01000630.1 GCA_004299465.1 Methylovulum sp.
CAAAGATGTACGTATGGCCGGTTTTCTGGGCTGCTCCAGTTTCGGCGCGATAAATGTTATTGTCCAGCCTGGCGGCGCCAACCCCAACCCGACGCCTTCGACGCTTGCCCCCACCGTTCGTGCCGTTGGCGGCAATAACAATGTTGCTAACAATTGGGATGTTAATGCCTGCGGGGCCAATGAATGTATCGCAGGCACCGATGCTATAACCTTTTTCTCGGGCGGCTCTTGCGGCGGGCAATTAGCCGGCAATATGGGTGTTGCCAACGCCAATATTCAGATAAATGTCCCTAACACCTGCAATATCAACGCCTATGATGTGCTGATTATTTCCGACTGCAGTTCCACGGACATTTTTATTGCAGTCAGTGCTTCATCAGCTGGCGTCATTCAAACCATTGCTCATAGCAGTGCTCAAAATACCACTGCCTTTCTAAGTAAAGCATACGGCCCGAACGCGGAAATTTTTAGATTTAACTCATCCACTTATTTCATCCGCGCCGGCGCAGGCGGACAACCGGCATTATGGCGACTAGATAATGCCGTAGCCACTGGCGGTACAAACCCTGTTGAACTCGTCGAAGGCATCGAAGACATGCAGGTTTTATACGGCGAAGACACCGATGCAATCAGGGATGGCACCGCCAATTATTATGTGGCTGCCGGAACCGCCGGCCTTAATATGGATCAGGTTGTCAGTGTCCGCATTAGCCTGTTGGTCAGAACTATTGACGACAATCTGGCCGACGCGCCTTTGGCCTATACCTACAACGGCGTCACAACCACACCCGGCGACAGGCGATTGAGAAGGGTTTTTACCTCGACGATTGCCGTTCGCAACCGGCTACCTTAGGGGGCTGAAAGTTATGTTTACACGCCTTCAACATCAATCCGGCGCGGTACTGGTCATCAGCTTGGTCATGCTGCTGGCGCTTACCCTAATCGGCATAACCGGCACACAGACAACCTCGTTGGAAGAAAAAATGGCCGGTAATTGGCGAGATAAGAATTTGGCCTTTCAGGCGGCGGAATCGGCGTTAACTGCGGGGGAAATCGCGGCTGCGGCGGCGCCCGCCATTGCATGTCCTGGAGCCAATCCGGCGGGGTACTACTTGCCTCTGGACCTGAATTGTGATGGCATAAAAGAGGCTACAGCCGTATGGGATAATGCGGCTATCTGGAGTGATGACACAAAATCTGTTAAATACACGGTAGATTTAGCTAATCTTAGCGCCAGTCCCCGTTACATCATTGAAGATATGGGGGCGACCGACTGTCCAGGAAGCGCTATCGGAGCCTTGGATTGTAACAATTACCGCATTACTGCCCGAGCCACCGGCGGCTCAACCGATACGGTGGTTATGGTGCAGTCAATTCTTCAAATCTAGCCCATTTATAAAGCCAAGTTTAATTCTTGTAATCTTAAAAAGTCATAGCCTTGGAGACGGAAATGAATTTACTGGGAACGAAAAATTATAAACACGTTAATCATCGCAGCCTATCTATTCGCCTTAGGAATGTGCATGAAATAACTTCGCAAGTTAAGATTTGGCAGGTTTGGGTAGAGTGGCAATACACTATTTGCAAAAGTTATTTCATACGCGTTCTTTAAATCGCATCAACCAAGGCTTTTGCAACGAGTCAATCATCCCGAATACCCACATGGGGCGGCAACCTTCTCACCGGAGATTTACAATGAATACTTTTAACCATAGAAGTTACCCACTCAAAGACTTGCTGTTTAGCTCTATTGTTGCTTTAAGCATGTCAATAGATACGGTTTCAGCCCGCACTATAGCGTCCCAAGTGAATATGTCCTCAGGCAATTCTATCGATCAGTCGCCCAAAAGTGTTGATCTAAATGACATGATCATAATGGATGATTCCAATAATTCCGGCGACGGCGACACTGCCAATAAAGAAAATAACGCCCGCCCCTGCATCGCTACCCATGATTGTGACAACGGTGCCGATATTGAAAACCAGCGTGTTGAGCGTCAGCAGAAATAATGTGTAACTACTCAGCTAGCGCTAATCAACTTTGAATTAATCGTAGTTGTAACTGCAGTTGCCTATGGATTGTAACAATTGCCGCATTACTGCCCAAACCACCGACGACTCAGCCAGTACGGTAGTTATGGTGCAGTCGATTTTTCAAATCTAGCCTATTCAAAAGCCAGGTTTAATTCTGTAATCTAAAAAAGTCATAGCCTTGGAGGCGGAAATGAATTTACTCAAATCGAATAGACAATATAGCAGCCGTAGCACTCATGATGGGGAAAACCTAACGACGTCATTCAAACAGAAAATGTATTTCAAACCCGACAGGCATCGGAAACAACTGTTACATTCAGGCTATCAAATACTCGCGCGGCTAAGCTTCGCTTTGGCGGTAATGCTGGGATTTGGATCCAATACCTATGCCGGAATATCACAGCTTCCTTTATTTCTTACCACGCCTGCAAAACCTAATACGCTGGTCATTCTTGATAACTCCAATAGTATGGATGAGGACGCTTCCGGCGCGGCCGTTGGCAGTAACAGTCCGTTAAGTAAATCAGAAATTGCCCGTTCCGTGATAAAAAGCCTGATCATCAGTTACACCGATCAGATTAATATGGGGCTAATGACTTATAAGCTATCGGCTACATCTAACTCGTATCTGCATAATTCGCCTTATGACGTAAGCTACAATCCCGCCAATTACAACCCCTCTTTTACAGGGGAAAGAGCATCGACGACCAAGCGCTTCAGAATATCTAATCCCACAAGTTCGGGTAATTTTATTCACTATAATGTGGCATTGCCTTTTTATGACACTAACAATCAAGGTAACGGCTTTTGCTATTCACCCACTGCAAATGCCTTTAATAATGGTGAAAATCCATCCTCTGGCCCCTGGGATACCTACCGCTGTTTTGCTTCAAAAACCGGAACCTCAGACACATTACCCACTTGGAGTAATGTATCTAGCGAAACAGCACAAGGTTATTCAGGCCTCAAAGGCTCCTTCGCATTTGCGCCAACAGACAGTGATTTGGCTCAGGGCATACTGGACTTCGGCAAGCAAAATACTTGGCATTATGTCAGTAGAACTTACTTCACAAACAGCTCGCCGGGGCGCGGATTCCTGAACACCCCCATCCGGCTTCTGAATACGACTCAAGCCACCGGGCTGAATACCGTACTGGCCTGCAATATTCCCAACACACCCGCTCCCTGCACGGCAAGCGGTATCAAAAATGCCGGACTCACGCCGATAGAAGGCACCTTGCTGACCGCTAAAGATTATTTCGGTGGCTCATGGACTAATACATCGGAGGGTTATGCAGCATCAGGCGGCAATCAAACCTATCCCTTACCCACTTCCTGCGACAAAGACTTCGTCATCCTTCTTTCTGACGGCTTACCATCCACTGATAAAACCGGCGCACTTGTTGCCGATCCGTCAACGGCGATAGCCGCAGCGGCTGCGGCTGCAGGCGACTTAAAAGCAGCGGGGGTAGAGACCTATGTCGTTGGCTTTGCATTACCCTACGGAACCGATCCAAGCACGCTAAATACTATTGCCGCTGCCGGAGGAACAGGTTCAGCCTATTTAGCAACTGATTACACTACACTACTTACAACGCTTAATGTCATTTTTAAAGACATTCTGAGTAAATCCAATTCTGCCTCGTCGATTGCCAGTAACTCTGCACGTCTGGATTCTGGCACTCGGGTTTATCAGGCCAAATTTGATGCGACCGACTGGAGCGGCCAATTACAGGCTTTTAGCGTTGACACCACTACCGGCGCGTTAACGCCTACTTGGGAAGCCTCTACATTGCTGCCTGATCATGCCAGCCGTAACATCTACACTTATAATCCCTTAGCTTTGCCCGGATCTCGGGGTATCGAGTTTCTGTGGGCTAATCTGACGACTACGCCAGTGGGCGCTTCGCAGCAGGATCATCTAAACAAATTGGCAAGCGTTAACGACGGCAATGGCGCATTGCGTGTTGACTGGTTGCGTGGTGATGATGCCAACGAGCAAAAAAATCCGGGAGGCATTTTTAGAAACAGAACCAGCCTCCTGGGCGACATCGTTAATTCCGATCCCGTCTATGTCGGCACTGAAGATTATGGCTACGCGGCCTTGTCCGGTACGGAAGGTAGCAGTTATAGCGCTTTTCGGGCATCCGGCGCTTATACAGGCCGTAGGCCAATGCTTTATGTGGGCGCTAATGACGGCATGTTTCATGGCTTTGATGCAACTGCAGGACAGGAAATATTCGCTTACCTACCGAATGCCTTATTTCCTGAATTAAGCAAGTTGACATCGCCCTCCTATAACCACCAGTATTATGTCGATGGCCCGTCTGGCGTGGGCGATGTGTATTATGATTCGGCCTGGCATACCCTGTTGGTGGGCACCGCCGGCGCTGGCGGACGCGCGGTGTTTACACTGGATGTCACCAATCCTGATGCGTTTGGCTCCGCCAGCGTATTATGGGAATTCACCAATGCTAACGATGCCGATTTGGGCTATACCTTGGCGCAACCGGCTGTGGTCAGAATGGAAAATGGCGATTGGGCCGTGATTGTCGCCAATGGTTATAACAGTGATAACGGCAAAGCCGTACTGTTTGTTCTTAATGCCAAAACCGGCGCGGTGCTGAAAAAAATTGATACTGGCGAAGGAAGCGTTTCAAATAAAAATGGCTTATCTTCCCCGGTTGCTGTCGATACCGATAATAATCACAGTGTCGATACGGTTTACGCCGGGGATTTGTACGGCAATTTATGGAAGTTTGACGTATCGGGGCCGACGACTGGTAGCTGGAAAATCGCTATCGCTGGTAATAAGCCCTTCTTTGTGGCCTGCACAACAACGGGTGCAAATTGCAGTGATGCGGATCGTCAACCGATCACCGGCAAACCTAATGTGGGAAAAGTTGGGGGAGCAGGTACCGATCAAAACGGTGAGGGTGTTATGGTTTACTTTGGCACAGGGAAGTATTTTGAAACGGGCGACATTATTATTGGCGCCAGCCCACAAGTGCAGACTTTTTACGGCTTATGGGACAAGGGCTCAGCAATAACTGATAGGGTGCTGCTACAAGAGCAAACTATTGATTTTGAGGGCACTGCAACGACTATTGGCGGTACTCCAAGCATCAAACCGATTCGTGTGGTGTCAAAAACACCGGTGTGTTACGCCGCTACCAGCGCCGGTTGCACTTCAAGTAGCCCGTTAAAAAGCGGTTGGGCATTAAATTTACTCAGTCCAGTAGATGGTGCCGAAGGTGAACGGGTGGTCAGTTTTCCTTTGCTTCGTCGGGGCGTAGTGGTGTTTGCTACCGTGATTCCCAATGCCGATCCCTGTAGTTTTGGCGGTACATCCCATTTAATGGAGATCGATGCACTGACTGGCGGAGAATTTAGCGGCGGCGCTGCTTTTGACGTCAACGGGGGCGGCGTGGTTGATGAGCATGACAAGGTAGTCATCGATGGTGTTGAACACTTTGCATCGGGCATTGCTCTGGATGTCGGCATTATTAAAACGCCAGCGGTAGTTGAGGCTACAAGCGTTGACTTCAAATATGTCAGTGGTTCCACTGGAAACATGGGCACTGTTGTTGATCTTGGCGGTGGAGCGCTCCCTTGCGCCGGTGCCGGTTGCGGTGGTGGAGCGGGTGGTGGCACTCGCAGGTCTTGGCGGCAATTGAGGTAGCTAATGCTTAATTCGGTAGAGCTCCAGTAGTCTGGATGGAGAGTATAGACTGGGCTGAAAACCCGTAGCTTTTTATCGTTCCCATGCTCCAGCGTGAGAACGCATCCGGCAACGCACAAGTCGGGTCGGGCATGCTGTTTATGCCCGACCCATGCTTCGAAATGTTGGGTTTATGCGTGACTACTTTCAGTATTGGTCAAATTATAAAGACATCCCATCATGGTCTATCCCAACAAAAACCTGCGACTTATCAGGAGATAATATTATGTATGTAATTGAGCTTGAAACAGAAGCCTCTTCCAATACTAAATGAGTATGACAGACGCTTAAACCTCGTTCATGATAAGAGGATGAATCTAATCATGAACATAAACAACCTAAAAACCATAGCGCAATTGGAACAATTTTTAACCCGCGTCAACATAGTCCCGGTTGCGGCGGATACCCATCACTGCTACGCTAACCAAAAACACAGGGGGAATTATGGCAACCATTACATTTGATACCCATAAATTTGTTCGCACCCTTAAAGATGCCGGTGTTCCCGAAAGCCAAGCCGAGGCTTTCTCAGAGGCCTTTAAGGAAGCGCAGGGCGAGGCTGAACTTGCGACGCAACATGACATTAATGATGTGCGGCGCGATATTAATGATTTGCACCGCGATATGGAAGCACGTTTTATCCAAGCGGAACAACGCCTTGTCATCAAGCTGGGTACTCTCATGGCACTTTCCATTGGCATTGTTGCCGCATTGGTCAAGCTGCTTTAAAGCCTCTCAACAAAAAGCTCACTTTAACATTGATTATGGAATACTCAGGAATGACCGCCGTTTTTCGTTTGCCGGATCGCGAGCAGACTGGCGTATTGCTGTACAAGGCGGTGAAATGTTCAGAATCGAACCGCTCCGTTAGGTGGTGGCGATGAATCCCCTGGTGGTTGCTGTTGACGTTTTAGACGATTACGAATTACGTTTGC
>SCST01000929.1 GCA_004299465.1 Methylovulum sp.
TGTTGGTTCATCGGCACTAAAGAGCAGAAAGGCTGAATAAGGTTAAGGAAATTTAATCCTATACTGGGAACCATTCTCACTTTCCGAACTTTCAGCTCAGGTTCCCAGTTTTTACTCATATTGCTATTTTCATATTATCAATATAGAAATTAGGTACATTATAATGAAAATCAGAGAACTCATTGAAAAAGTAACTGACAAGATAAGATATGGTCATCTCATGATTTTATTTTTTTCTGATCTAGATAAAGATATAAAAGACGTAATAAGAGAATACCAAAGTTGGAATCCTGAATATGTGGACCATTTGCGAAGATTAATGAAAGAATTTGGAATAAAAGAGGAAACTATGAATGATAAGACAGCCAATACTGTAGAATTTGTTGGCAATGGTAGAGAAATATTAGAGCTTATGAAAAAAGCCCTATGTGGATTCAAGAACGTCTATGTCATTAATGCATTTTTACATCCCCATCACGGATTTGCTGATACTGGGAGAGCGACTTTAAATATATTAATAAATATACCGGATGAGAAAAAATGGATCGAAATTGTTTATAGACATCATGAGAGTCCTATAGAACAAAGTGGATCTGGGAGTATATCATATAAAGATCATTATTATCATAGAGAATCATTCCCACAAGATTGGATTGATAGAGCAAAAAACAGTAACTTCACATGGGGCTATTCAATATATACTGGAGAATATATATTGGCAGAGATTCTTGAAAGAAAGAAATGCAAATAGATATAATGAGATCATTATATAGGTTAAATAATGAAAACTGAATGTCTAAATTATATATTATCGATGATGATTAGTGATTTCATTTCAAATGCTAGACAAGAAGATATAGAAAAATATAAGAGATTATATCCAAATATGG
>SCST01000631.1 GCA_004299465.1 Methylovulum sp.
CTGCACACACTGTGCAGGCCGGGATCGAACCGACGACACGATGTAATCATAGCTGGCATTCGCGCCAAACTGTTTAAATCAGGCGTGAAACGTCCCGACAACAATGGTGGTGATTGGGTGGCCTGCTCAAGGATGTAATCACCATCGCATTCGGGGTACGTTTCACTAAACTGTCACAACGTCATCTCTTCGATCACGCCCACCCAATGATCCGGGTGCAATTCCCCGGCGGCAAAGGCGGCGATCAGGCTGAACACTGCATCAGAAAAACCGCCGATGTTCAAAATATCCGACTGTTCCGCCACTTGCGTCGTGCCGTAAGGCTGGATGTCGATGCACACCAGCTTGGCGTTCGGATTACGCTGCTTGAATACCGCCCATTCCTGCATCATCGCCGTCGCACCGTGCCGCTTTGCATCCAGCCACGATTCATTGTCGGACACGAACACGACCAAATCGGCCTTGACCTTATCGCGGTTCAATTGCCGCAACGGTGCGCTGCAATTAGTGCCGCCACCACCGATGGCGGCCAGTTTCTGCGCATTGGTCAAGACCGAATCACGCGGATTTAAATCCAGTTTCACGACATCGACGGCAAACGGCAACACCAAAGTAGCACTGTTTTTCCGCATCAACGCCGCCGCGACCAAAGCCGCAACATCAATGCAGCACACCGACGTGCTGGCCGTACCGGGATGACCGTAAGGATTCCTTCGTAAATGAGTAACATGTCTAACCTATTGAATTAGGACAGACCATTCCCCCTATTGTTCGGGATTTTTTAGTCACTGTTCTGGTCAAGAATGGCTTGACCGGCTGCTTTCACCGACCCATCACCATTCACATACATATAAAGCGTTGTTGTCGTAATCCCAAGCCTCTTGGCCACATCAGTGGCATTTGAATTTGTGTCCGCGAGGGCTGTCATCGCCATTTTCAATGTGGGCCGATCCATTTTTCTAGGACGCCCGCCTTTGCGGCCTCGTGCCCTTGCCGCAGCCAGTCCGGCCTGGGTGCGCTCAACAATCAATTCCCGTTCAAATTCAGCCAGTGCCGCAAAAATCCCAAAGAACAGCCGTCCATTCGAGGTAGTTGTATCGATTTGGGCACCTGCGCCCGCCAATACTTTCAATCCGACCTTACGGGTACGCAGTTCATCTACCGTCGTCACCAAATGTTTCAAATCGCGACCCAGCCGATCCAATTTCCATACCACCAGAGTGTTGCCAGGTTGGAGTGCTTTGAGACAAGCAGTTAATCCTGGCCTGTCATCCTTACGGCCTGACGCCAAATCTTCGTAAATTCGATTGGGCTCAATACCCGCCGCAATCATTGCGTCGCGCTGTGGCGATAGCGTTTGACTGCCATCGGTTTTGGAAACACGGATATATCCAACAAACATAACGTTTTTCGATGTGCAAGAAAAGATAAACCCAATGCTACAATGTTGCATAGATTATCTCAATGGGTTTTATTGTGGATTTTTTGCCCTATTTTGGCGTTTTCTTGAATACAAGATAAACGGACGTTTTTCTTGTACTAAATCACTTCCCGGTTTTCAAAATTGCAACCCAGCGATACCGCCTATCCCCGATTCAAAAGCCGACTTGCGCCATCGGAATTGGAGCGTTTCTACACGGTGACAGATGCCGAACGGGCGTGTTGCGAAAGTGCCACCCGCTCAAGCACCACGCGCTTGGGATTTGCCTTGCTGTTAAAAACCTATCAACGATTGGGCTATTTTGTAACCTCCGAACAAGTACCGAATGCCATTGCCGAACATGTTGCCTCCAGCATCGGCGAACCCTATGACCGGGAGAATTTGCGGCTGTATGATGTCTCTCAGGCCAGACGCAAACACTTGTCGGCGGTGCGGGAGTTTTTGGCGGTCAAACCCTTCGGCGACGATGGCAAGGCGCTGATGCGGCAAACTTTTGCCGAAGCGGCGCTGACCAAGGAAGATGTCATTGATATTATCAATATTGGTATCGAAACATTGGTGCGCCATCGTTATGAGTTGCCGGCATTCGACACCCTCCTGCGGGAAGCGCGTGCCGAGCGAATTGCAACGAATCAGGCACTGCACTTGCAAATTCACGATGCGCTTGGAGAGGCTGGCCGGATTTTTATCGACAAGCTCTTCGTAGTGGGTGATGATCCGCGCCGCGTGAGTCCTTGGAACGATATCAAGCAAGATGCCGCCAAACCGACGATAGATGGCATGCGCGATTTGATAGAACGCTATGACCGACTGACCGGGTTGGCTTGTTATGCAGACCTGTTAAAAACTATACCGGTCATCAAAATCAAACAATGGGCGCTGGAAGGCAACAGTCTCGATGCCGCCAGCATGGTGGATATGGTTGCCGCCAAACGCTACACCGTTGCCTTGGCCTTGATCCGGCAACGTCTGGCGGTTGTGACCGATGATCTCTGCACTATCTTTTGCAGACAGATGAAGCGGGCATTGCACAGCGCCGAAGAAGCCCTGGAAAAGTATCTGGCTGACAATCAAGAAAAGACCGATGAGATTTTGCGCCGGTTTGCGATGCTGGAAACGCTCTTGAACTCCACCCAATCGGCAGACGAGCAATTGAAAAGCGTTCGCCAAACGGTGACGGCCCGCCCCGATTTGTGCGAATTCTCGCGTGTGCATGCTAAAGTGGACCCCATTGTCCAGACAAAAAATATCTTAATTTAAGATAGAACCCTGTTCACACTCCAGCTGAATGGCGCTGTCCCAGTTTTGCTGCACGGGTTCTGATGTTTCCTCCATGCCGCTGAATTTATCCATAATCTTCGCACCGCCGCCCCTAGCCGTTTTATAGACTTCATCTGGCGTTTTGTAACCCAGCGATTGATGCCAGCGTTCCTGATTATAGAATTGGAAGTACTGCGTCAATCCCATCAACAAGTCCGGCAGGTTGCCGTGCTGCTTTAAATACACTTCTTCGTATTTCACTGTTCGCCACAACCGCTCGACAAAAATGTTGTCCAGCGCCCGGCCTCGTCCATCCATGCTGATAGTGATGCCGTTGTTAAGCAACACACTGGTAAAGGCATCGCTAGTGAATTGCGAGCCTTGGTCGGAATTGAAAATAGCCGGTGTGCGATACTGCGTGATGGCCTCTTCCAGACAGTCCACGCAAAACCCGGCATCCATCGTGTTCGACAGCCGCCACGACAGCACCTTGCGACTGTACCAGTCGATGATCGCGACCAAATAAACAAATCCGCGCGGTAACCTGATATAAGTAATGTCGGTACTCCAGACCTGATTGGGTTGGGTAATCTCAACGCCACGGAGCAGGTAGGGGTAAACCTTGTGCTGCGGATGCGGTTTACTGGTATTCGGGCCGGGAGACATGCCGACCAAGCCTAGTTTTTGCATGAGTTTCTGCACCCGCTTGCGATTGACGCTATAGCCGCATTCACTCAGGTATTTCTTCATCCGCCGCGAGCCATAA
>SCST01000632.1 GCA_004299465.1 Methylovulum sp.
GCTCTTCCGATCTGCCGAAAGCGTTGCCGAACATGCCGACACCAGCTACGGCATGCGCCGGGTTGAAGTCAGTTGCAAAGCCTGCGACGCGCACTTGGGCCATGTTTTTACCGATGGGCCGGAGCCTACCGGGTTGCGCTACTGCATTAATTCAGCGTCATTGGATTTACACGAAACGTTATGAACAGTCGACAGCAAGTCCAGCATTTACTCGATTTTATTGACGCCAGCCCCAGCCCCTGGCATGCGGTGCGCAGCATAGAAGCCTTGCTTTCGGCATTCGGGTTTGTGCGCCTGGACGAAACCACTCGTTGGTCGCTGCAAGCCGGCGGCCGTTATTATGTAGTCCGCGACGACTCGTCCATTATCGCGTTTGTACAGGGACAACAGCCGCTGCCCGATACGGGCTTTAAAATCATCGGCGCGCATACCGATTCTCCTGGACTCAGGGTAAAGCCGAACGCGGCAAGTTATCTCGATGGTTTTTTAAGACTGGGTGTTGAAGTCTATGGCGGGCCGATCCTGGCCACCTTTGCCGACCGGGATTTGAGCCTGGCAGGACGCGTGAGTTATAAAAACGAGCAAGGCGGCATCGAAAGCCGGTTAATCCGCTTTGAGCAGCCTTTGCTCAGGTTGCCCAATCTTGCGATACACATGAACCGGGCTGTCAATGATGACGGCTTAAAATTCAATAAACAGAATGAGCTGCCGTTGCTGTTGACCCGCCTGTCTGAAGAGCAATTGCCGCAAGCGTATTTTGCATCGCTGTTGCAGCAGCAATCCGGCATCTACGGGCGTATCCTGTCCTGGGACCTCAATGTCTACGACACGCAGAAAGGGACATTTTGGGGCGCGGAAAGCGAATTTTATGCGGACAGCCAGTTGGATAACCTGGCGTCCTGCCATGCCGCGATAACGGCGTTGCTGGATGACAGCGTACTGGAAGCCGGCAGTACTCTGGTGTGCGCCCTGTTTGACCATGAAGAGGTCGGCAGCGAGAGCAACAAAGGCGCAGACGGCAGTTTTCTGCCCGATATTCTGCTGCGCATTGCCCTTGCGACCGAAACGGAACAGCAGGATTATGCCAGGGCGCTGGCGAAAAGCCTCATGATCAGCGCCGATATGGCGCATGCCTACCAGCCTAATTTCCCGCTGGCTTACGATGCCGAGCATAAAGTGCTGGTCAATAAAGGCCCGGTCATTAAAGTCAATGCCGGCCTGCGTTACAGTACGGAAAGCCATGCCGAGGCCTTGTTTGCAAACTGGTGCGAAGAGGCGGGCGTGCCGTATCAAAAATATTCGCACCGCTCGGATTTGCCTTGCGGCAGTACGATCGGCCCGATCACCTCCGCCAAACTGGGTATTCGCTCCGTTGATGTCGGCAACCCAATGTGGGCGATGCACAGTATCAGGGAAAGCGCCGGTGTATTGGACCACGATTTTATGATTCGGGTAATGAAACGGTTTTTTGCCGGGTAAGTCGCCACGGGCAACGCTGTTATGCCTACCTTTTACCGATAGATTGGCGGGCAGAACAGCGTTGCCCGCCTTACACAGCTAAGCCTACCAATGATACTTTCCTTTTTTTACAGCACCGGCAAAATCGCGCGATGAATATCACAAGATTGCCGTTATTTTTGCTTGGTCTGTTTGGTCTTTTATTTTTACGAACACTTTACGCAGACGATATTTCTGTTGAATATAAAATAAAAGCAGGTTACCTGTATAACTTTACCAAATTCATTACCTGGCCCGGCGATGATGCCAAAACCTTTAATCTGTGTATTTTAGGCGCCGACCCTTTTGGCGATTTAATCAACCCTATCGAGCAACGCAGTGCATTGGGGCGGCCTATTAAACTGCTTAGGCTGGAGCGTTTAACGGGGAACTTGCATTGCCATATCCTTTTTGTTAGTGAGGCACACGACTTAGCGTCGGTTAAAGCGCTTGCGACGACACTGATTGTCGGTGAAAGCCAGGGTTTTGCGGCGCAAGGCGGCATGATCGGTTTTGTTAACAAGGAGAGCAGGATAAAGCTGCAAATTAATTTGCAGGCCATCAGGCAAAGCGGCTTGAAAATCAGTGCAAAATTATTGGAAGTCGCTGAAATTATCGGCGGAGATGGCCATGATTAAAAAGATCCGTAATTTGTCTATACATCGCAAACTGCTGTTGGCGGTGTTATTCCCCAGCCTGACCTCATTAGTATTTGCCGGTTTACTATTGGTCGTACTTGAAATTGCCGAGTTTCAACAAAAAGCCCAGGATGACTTGACCACGCTGGCGACCATCATCGGGAATCGCAGCATCGCCGCGGTGATGTTCCAGGATATTGGCCTGGCTAATGAAAACCTGGCCGCGCTTAATATGCAGCCCGCCGTGCAGGCCGCCTGCCTGTATGATGCAAAAGGCCGTGTTTTCGCGCAACTGCTGAAAGGCGGCCATAAATCATGGGCTTGCCCGGTATCCGTGACGCAGCAAAAAACCCACTTTGAAAATACGCACCTCTGCGTTGTCATGCCGATTATCGACAAGGAAGAAACGCTCGGGACTATCCTTATCCATGCCGATTTTTCAGAAGCCTACTGGCATAAAATACGGTTTACCGGTCTGTTGTTTTTAGTGCTGGTCGGGGTATCGGCGATGACGTTCTTTTTATCGGCGCCGCTGATTAAACTGATTTCAAGGCCGATCAAAAAACTGGTGTACACCGTTAAAACGATCAGCGAGACCAAAGACTATTCGCTCAGGGCGGAGAAAATTCATGACGATGAAATGGGCGTCCTGGTTGATGCCTTCAATGACCTGATCATGACGGTAGACATACAAAACCAGGCCTTGACGCGGGCAAAAGACCGCTATCTGGCGCTTTATAATGATAACCCGACGATGGTGTTCAACCTGACGGAAACGGGACTTATTTTGTCGGTTAACCTTACCGGGGCCAATCACCTGGGTTTATCCATCGATGAGTT
Source organism: Methylovulum sp. (assembly GCA_004299465.1). GTDB lineage: Bacteria > Pseudomonadota > Gammaproteobacteria > Methylococcales > Methylomonadaceae > Methylovulum. Next base: position 2,976 of record SCST01000632.1, read on the forward strand.
GCAGAATTGCCCTATCTTTAATTTTATTCATCCCGGCGATTTATCAATTACCCATGAATTAATAGCGCAGTGCCTGTTAAATCCCCTGCACGTACATAAGCAGGAACTCAGGCAGATATGCCAGAACGGGCGGATTATCTGGGTCAGGGCGACCGCCCGTCTTGTTGAAAGCCGGCAGGACCAGCATAGTTTATTGCTGGTCTGCGAGGATGTCACCGAAGCGCATAACCTGACCGAACAAATCGCCTACCAGGCCAGCCACGATGCGCTGACAGGATTGGCGAACCGCGCTGAATTCGATAAAGTCATCATACACGCGATAGCGCAGGCGCATATCGATGGTACCGAACATGCCTTGTGCTACCTGGACCTGGACCAATTTAAAGTGGTCAACGATACCTGCGGGCATCTTGCCGGTGATGAACTGCTCAGGCAATTAGGCGATTTATTAAAAAAGAAGGTGCGGCGGCATGATTTTATCGCCCGTCTAGGGGGGGATGAATTCGGGGTATTGATGTATGACTGCTCCCTCAATGAGGCGTTTTTAGCGTGCGAACATATACGCGACGCCATCAGGGATTTTCATTTTGCCTGGGAAGACCGGCGTTTTACTATTGGCGTCAGCATTGGCGTATCATCGATAAACGATACCGGCAGCAACGCGGTTAATTTGCTGAAAGAGGCCGATGCTGCCTGTTATGCCGCGAAGGATAAAGGCCGCAACCGGGTTCATGTGTTCCGTCCCGACGATGAAGAATTGGCGATGAGGCACGGCGAGATGCAATGGGTCGCAAAAATCCAGCACGGCCTCGAACATAACCGTTTTCGTCTTTACGGACAGCCTATTGTGTCGATTGTTGATCGGCATGAAGGCTTGCATTTTGAAGTCTTGGTGCGCTACCAGGATGAAAAAGGCGGCATTATTCCGCCCGGCGCATTCCTGCCGGCCGCTGAACGTTATAATCTGGCCCCTGCGATGGACCGCTGGGTCATTCGGCATTTGTTCGAGTGGATTGCCGGGAAACCGGGTTTCCTGGACCAACTCTCGCTGTGTTCGGTGAATTTGTCCGGTTTATCATTGACCGATGAGAGCATGCTGGCGTTTATTTCAGGACAATTCAGCGTTTGGGGTATTCCAACGAACAAGATTTGCTTTGAAATAACGGAAACAGCGGCAATTTCTAATTTATCCCATGCCACGGAATTCATTAATCGCTTGAGAGAAAAAAACTGCCTGTTTTCTCTCGATGATTTCGGTAGCGGCTTGTCTTCTTTTGCGTACCTGAAAAACCTGCCCGTCGATTTTCTTAAAATTGACGGCTTGTTCGTCAAGGATATTCTCGATGATAAAGTCGATTTGGCGATGGTGAAATCCATTAACGAAGTCGGCCATATCATGGGTAAAAAAACCATTGCCGAATTCGTTGAAAATAAACAGATTTTTGACTTGCTTTCCGAGCTGGGCGTGGACTATGCCCAGGGCTACGGTATCGGCAAACCGGTGCCGCTTGACGATCTAATAATAATAAAGCCTTTTGCGCAATAATAACGTCTATGAATATCAAGCTATCAACCCCTGTCCGGTGCCTGATTTTTACCTTCTGCTATAGTTCGGGTGTGGTTATTGCCGAGACCAAAGTCGATGATTTTTTTGCTATGTCACCCGCAGAACTCGCCGCAATACCGGTTACGATTGCAACCGGCACGCCGAAACCGGTGTTTCAATCGGCCGCAGTCACCAGCGTGATTACCGCTGAACAGATTAAAGCGATGGGCGCGACCGAGCTGCATGAGATTCTGGAAACGGTGCCGGGCGTCCATGCCAGTCTCCAGGAAAGTTCTTATGATTATAACTACAGCATGCGCGGCATCCGCAATACGGCCAATTCCCAGGTGCTGGTGCTGTTAAACGGCACTCGCATCACGACGCCGTTTCGCGGCACCTTGATGACTGGTCTGGAATTGCCCGTGGAGGCCATTCAACGCGTTGAAGTCATCCGGGGACCGGGCTCGGCGTTGTACGGGGCCGATGCGTTTGCCGGCGTTATCAATATCGTCAGCAAAAAAGCCGGCGATATTAACGGCACAAAAGCCGGCGTCCGGGCGGGGGAATGGGGCACGCAAAGCGCCTGGGGACAGCAGAGTGCGCACTGGGCGGGTTGGGATGTCGCAGGCAGCCTGCAATATCAGCATACCGATGGCGATGGCGGGCGTATTATCAATGCCGATAGCCAGACCCATTTCGATGATGTGCTGGGAACCCGAGCCTCTCATGCCCCCGGCGCATTGAATACAGGCTATGAAACGTTCAATGGGCATCTTAATTTGCAACGCAGGCATTGGGATATTGGTTTATGGGCAGTGGATACCAAGGAGGGTACTCGCGCAGGCGCAGCCGGCGCACTGGACCCTGACGGCGTTGCCAATGGTGAGCAATATTTAGGTGATATACGGTTTTCAACAGAAGACTGGTTTGACAACTGGGAGTTGATGGCGCATGCCAGTTACCTGCAAGCCGATTATCTTGCCGAAGTACAGCTTTTTCCCGATAACGCGGTCTTGCCGATAGGCGCCGACGGCAATATCAAGTCGCCCTTCAGTGCTAATCCCCTGGTTTTTTTCCCTGATGGCGTTAATGCCGATATAGGCCGAATAGAAAAAATCCCGTCTTTTGAAGTGAGCTCGATATATAAGGGCCTGGATAAGCATTTGCTGCGCTTGAGCAGCGCTTTCCGCTATG
>SCST01000074.1 GCA_004299465.1 Methylovulum sp.
GTTTGAGATGATGCATTAGGCGTAGCTTATTGCCTTATCGCAATAGGCGGTCGCCGGGAAATATCATGGCAAATAAAAGTTCAGGCGCTTGTGATATATGCACGCGGTCGATGGTTATTAAGTACCGTGACATGAACCGTATGAATTATTGTAAGTATTCAGACTCCCTAACCCGATTACGGCTGGCTTAGCGATTGAACGGTTCGCTCAGTATTTGATGACTAAATCATTCTATTGAAAAATAGACTGTTCGGCGGACCTTCCAGGTTTTAAAAACCTGGAAGGTCTAAATAAAGTTAGCCGTTTTACGGCAGGGGTCTGAATACTTACGAATTAATTAAATGAATTCGGTGCGGGTTTGAAAATGGCCTGCGTTACGGGCAAAAGGCGCATAGCTGGGGATTATTTTTTGGCTACCAACTTAAGGCGGGACAGCACGACGTACAGGATTTACCGATTTGCAAGCAAAGCTTGCATTCCACCAAGCATAATGTCCCGCCTTAAGTTGGTAGCCGTATTTTTGGCGTCTTCAAGCTGAAACCAGGCTTTGCTCCTGGTGCTTGAGCAAGGCCGGCACATCGAGAATCAGCGCCACTTCGCCGCTGCCGAGTATCGTTGAGCCGCCGACTCCCTGCACATGGCCGAACAATTTGCCCAGCGGCTTGATGACGGTTTGCAGTTCACCCGCCAGCCGGTCGACGACCAGCCCGGCCTTCATGCCCAGGTGTTCAACGACGATGACATTTTGCCGCCTCGCCACCTCGCCGTTTTTACGAAACAACTGCCGCAGCCGGATAAACGGCAACACTTCACCGCGCAGCTCCATGTAATCGCGATTGTCATCGGCCGGCAATTCCACGCATTCGAGCACCCGGTCCAACGGAATAACATACGAAGTGTCGCCGACCCCGGCCAAGAAGCCGTCGATAATCGCCAGCGTCAGCGGCAGGTGGATTCTCAGTGTAGTGCCTTGCCCAGGTTGGCTCTCGATATGGATAAGGCCGCGTAATTCGGCAATATTACGCTTGACCACATCCATGCCGACACCGCGTCCCGATAGATTGGATATTTGTTCGGCGGTAGAAAAGCCAGGCTCGAAAATCAGTGCGTAAATGTCTTGCTCGCTCAATACGGCGCCCGCCTGGATCAAGCCGCGCTCAACGGCCCTGGCGTGGATTCTGTCGCGATCCAGGCCGCCGCCGTCGTCGCTGACTTCGATAACGATGTTACCGGAGCTGTGATAGGCGTTAAGGCGTAATGTGCCTTGCGTAGGTTTACCCCGTTCAGCACGCAATTCGGCGCGTTCGATACCGTGATCCATCGCGTTGCGCACCAGGTGCAGCAATGGGTCGCCGACTTTTTCGACGATGGCTTTGTCGACCTCGGTGTCAGCGCCGCTGATGACCAGCTTGATGTCCTTGCCCAGTTCTTTGCTGACATCCCGCACCACGCGCTGGAAACGGCTGAAAATGGCGCCGATCGGCACCATGCGCAATTGCAACGCGCTGTCGCGCACTTCTTCAACCAGGTTGATCACGGTGGCGTTAATTTCCTTCAAGGCAATATTACCGAATTGCAAGGCCTGCAGATGGGATGCGGCGGTGGCAATGACCAGCTCGCCGACCAGGTCGATCAATTTATCGAGCCGCTCGGCATCGACGTGTATATTGTGGTTTTTGCCGACATTGTTGTCCTTGATCTGTTTTTGTTTTTCCAGCGCAGCATTCACCAGCGACTGCTGCACCACATGTTGGTCCACGAGGATCTCGCCGATGCGGGCCGGCGGTGGCCGGGTTTGGGATTGATCTTTCTGGAGTTTCAGGCCTTCTTCCAATTCGCGTTGCGTGATAACGCCGCTTTTGATAAGCAGTTCGCCGAGATAAGCGTCTTCTTCGCTCAACGAATGTATCAATTCGACATAGTAAGGAATCCTGTGCTCCAGCGGCAGGATATGGATAAGGCTGCCGTCGCGCACGAATTCGAAGACGCTTTCAATGGTTTCCTTGTCGACTTCGCTTTTTAAAATGACTTCAAAACCCAGGTAGTTGGTTTCCGGGTCCATGAGCTTTGCAGCGGGCATCATGTGGCTGAAGGTCGTCAAATCGATGATTTCGCCCAAGGTCGTCAAATAGTGGATAAACGCCAAAGGGTCCATACCGTCGCGCAGGCAATTTTCGTTAAATTGCAGGAACAATAGCCAATTGCCGGTTTCGCTGCCGCCGGCTATAGTTTCGACGCGCGCGGTATTATCCTGGACGATAACGCCGCCGGTTTTCGGCGCCGGCGGCGTTTCCAGATAAGGTGACAACGCCGTCAACAGGTGCTCGCCTAATTCGGTGATTTCCCGGTTTTCTTCGAGCTTGCCGTCGATAATATCGCGTATCAGGATATTGAGATGGTCGCAGCAGGGCAGCAGGGCGGCAACCAGTTCCGGGGTAACGGCCAGTTTTCCACTGCGTAGCGCATCAAGCACGCTTTCGACGACATGGGTAAAACGAACGATATGATCGAGCCCGAATATGCCCGCCGAGCCTTTGATGGTATGTGCTGCGCGGAAGATGGCGTTGATGGTTTCCCCGGAATCTTCGATATCTTCAAGCTCCAGCAAGCCGGCTTCCATCTTTTGCAAGAGCTCAGTGCTTTCGATAGTAAAGGTACTCAACGCCTCTTGCATGTCTTTATCTAAACGCATCGCGATCACTCCTAATTTTGGGCCAACACCACCTGGTCGCCGAAAGCGCTTGTCAGACGGGTCAATTCCAGAATATCCAGCACCACCTTGCTGTGCATGACAAAGCGCAATAATTTCCCGCTTTGCGCGGCCTCTCGCTTGAGCAGGATCAACAGTTGTAATCCGGCGGTATCAAGTTCGCTGACCTGGGCAAGATTAAGCTCCAATTCGTTATCGCTATTTAAAAAGGCGAGCAGGGACGTTTTTTGTTCGGCGGCGGTATAAATGGTTAACTCACCTTCAACGGCCAGGGTTTTCATAGGCTAACTCTCTGTTTTAGGTTGACAAGCGAACGGCGCAAGACAAAAATCTTAAGCCTTGCGCCTTTCATTTACTTTTGCGGCAATATCGCTCCAGAAACGAAAAGCCGATATACCCTGAACGGTCAAGTTTTCGGTTTTTTTGTAGAGTAAAATCTATATTAGGCGGCATCAGCAAAGCGCAACCACTCTACACCCTCGCCGCGATTAAGTTAAGAAAAATAGTAGGCAAAGCAAGGGTGATAAGCCGTCTCCTGGGCTGGCACGGCGGCACACCCGCTTAACCGCGACCCTCGGCATTGTTATCCAAGGCTTGCAAATGCCTCAGTTTTTCGCTGATCTTGATTTCCAGCCCCCGTTCTACAGGCTGGTAATAACGCGTCCCGGCCAGTTCTTCGGGAAAATAATTCTCGCCGGCCGCATAAGCTTCAGGTTCATCATGGGCGTAGCGATAGGCTTTGCCGTAATCCAGCGCTTTCATCAATTTAGTCGGCGCGTTTCGTAAATGTACCGGCACACCCAGGCTGCCGCTTTGCCGGGCGTCGTTCATCGCGGCATTGTAGGCCCGGTAAACGGCATTGCTTTTCGGCGCACAAGCCAGGTAGACAATCGCTTGCGCCAGGGTCAGCTCACCTTCCGGGCTGCCCAGGCGTTCCTGGGCTTCCCAGGCATTGATCGCAATTTGCAAAGCCCTGGGATCGGCATTGCCGATGTCTTCGGACGCCATCCTGACGACGCGGCGGGCCAGGTAAGACAGGTCGCAACCGCCGTCTATCATGCGGCATAGCCAATACAATGCCGCATCCGGGGAGCTGCCGCGCACGGATTTGTGCAATGCGGAAATCTGGTTATAAAATTCTTCGCCTTGATTATCGAAACGCCTGACACCGCCGCTCAACACTTCACCGGCAATCTGCCCGTCGATTTCAACATGCTGCTGTGCGGCGGCCAATTCGACGGCGATCTCCAGCAAATTCAACAGCCTTCTCGCATCGCCATCGGCAGCGATGGCAAATTGGCGCTTAATCTCATCCGCCATGTTGACGCCTGACTGGCCCAAGCCACGCTGCTTGTCGCCCAAGGCTTTATCCAACACCTGCAATAAGTCTTCTGTCGTTAATGAGCGCAGCACATAGACCCGCGCGCGCGACAACAAGGCGTTATTCAACGCGAATGACGGGTTTTCCGTCGTTGCGCCGATAAAATAAACCGTGCCGTCTTCCACATGCGGCAAGAACGCATCCTGCTGCGCTTTATTAAAACGATGCACTTCATCGACGAACAATAAGGTGCGCCGACGCTGCTCCAACTGGATTTTTTTGGCTTCGGCGACGGCGGCCCTGATTTCCTTGACGCCGGCTAATACCGCCGATATCGGCATGAACTCGGCATCGGAATGCCGGGCAATAAGTTTGGCCAACGTGGTTTTCCCCGTGCCCGGCGGTCCCCAGAAAATCATTGAGTGCAAGCGGCCTGCAACTATCGCCTCGTAAAGCGGTTTGCCGGGCGTCAGGATATGTTGCTGGCCGACATAATCATCGAGCGCCTGCGGGCGCATCCTGTCGGCCAGGGGCTTGCTCAAGTCTTCACTTAGCATATTTAAAGTTCATAGAGTTACCCTGAAAAGTTTTAGTCTTTCGCAATATAAGATGCTTCCCCCGTATACCCCGGCACATTGTTCAAGCATCGGAGAAGGCGCGCACGGCGCGCCCTACGTAAAAAAGCTTATTCGGAAAACACATCAGCGCCCTTGGGGGCCTGGAATTCAAATAAGGCCGGCTTGATAAACGGATTCAGCTTAACGTTTGAAAAATAGATGCGCGTCAACTGGCCGAAATTATCGTTGAGCTCCATGCCGCTAAGGATGCCTTTTTCCAAACCGATCAGCAGGTATTTAAAACTGCTTTCGTCATTCTTGGGCACCAGTTTTACCCATTGCATATCGCCGTCGGTGCCCTGCTGTTCCATCGTGTAATTGTCTTCCAGCGACACATCGCCGCTCAGTAACAGGGCAGGGGTTGAACCGACCGATTCGTCGAGCTTCTTGATCGTCACTTGCTCCAGGTCCGTGTCATAAAACCAGACTTTCCCCGACGCGGAGATAATCTGCTGTTGGAAAGGCTTTTGGTAATCCCAGCGGAATTTCCCAGGCCGTTGCAGGTAAAACACGCCATAACTGGTTTGCGTGGGATTCCCCGCTTCATTAATGGCGGTTTGTTTAAAATCGGCCGTCAGCGATTTGGAAGTGCTTAAAAAAGCTTTCAACTGCTCAACAGGCTGCCCGGCGGCCAGCGTATAAACCGGACCGGCTGCCAGCAACAAAGCCATCAGGATATTGCGAAAAATGCTTATATTATTCATGGAATACTCTTTTAAATTAAAGATACCGGAAGCTAGAGCTTCCAAGACCGAATTCCCAAGCTTGAGATGCTGTGAAAGTGTTCAATATAAAACTAATAACCACAAAGGACACGAAGAGCACGAAGTTTCAACATATTGATCTACTGTGTATTTTCTTCGTATCCTTCGTGATCTTCGTGGTGAATAATATGTTTTCACGAATACTTTCACAGCTTCTTGAGCTTGGGAACTAGATCAATCCGGAAAAAACTCTTCGAACCATGATTTCTCCGGCTCAACCACCTCGTTGCCGCAGGCTGAGTACAGGGTCGGTTCCGATCCGGCAATGTAAGGATAAGCCCTGGCGTTGCCGCAGGCATTATTCGCCAGCAAGCCGGTATACCGGTCGACACCGACGATTTTGATATTATCCGGCGGCAGCAATGTGACCGGCTGCGTTGATATTTGCCGCATCAGCGAGGTCCAGACCGGCAGCGCGCCGGTCGCACCGGTCAAGCCGATAGGCTTGTTATCGTCCCGGCCCACCCAGACCGTGGCCAGGTAGTCGCCCGTATAACCGGCAAACCAGCTGTCTTTTGAATCATTCGTCGTGCCGGTCTTGCCGACCAGGCCGTAATCGTATGGAAACACGGAATAAGCCGCGTGCCCCGTACCTTCGTGCATGACTTCCTGCAATATGGTATTGACGATATAAGTCGCGGCAGGATCGACCGCCTGCTTGACATTAAACGGGTAACTCTGCAAATGTTCGCCGTTTGCCGCAATCACCGCACGAATCGCTTTTATCGGCGTTAAAAACCCATCGCCGGCCAGGGTTTGATACATCTGCGTCACTTCCATCGGCGTTAATTCGGACGCGCCTAGCAATAATGACGGCACCAGCTCGACCTCTTTGCTGACACCCATGCTTTTCAAGGTCTTGGCCGTCCTGGCGATGCCGACATCCATGCCTATGCGCACGGTCGCCAGATTATAGGATTTCGCCAGCGCCGTATGTAACGGGATGCGGCCATGTTCCTTGTGGTCATAATTTTTAGGCGCCCAATCCGTGCCGTTCTGCCCCCTGATCACGATAGCCGTATCACTGACGCTGGTCGTGATCGTGTATTTTTTAGGATTTTCGAGAGCCGTCAAGTACACCACGGGCTTGATTAACGAGCCGATGGGGCGCACGGCATCCAGCGCACGGTTAAAGCCGCCCGCCGAATTTTCGCGGCCGCTGACCATCGCGACAATTTCACCGCTATCCCGGCGCGTAACGACAACAGCGGTCTGCAAACGCTTCGCTTTAGGCAGTTTTTCCAGTTGATTCAATTTGCCGGTCACGGTCTTTTCCAAAACATCCTGGATTTGCGTATCTAGGGTCGTAAATATTTTCAGGCCGTCGGAAGTGAAATCTTCTTCCCGGTATTCTTCTTTCAAACGCCGTTTGACCAGCTCAAGAAAGCCGGGATAACGATTGCCGACACGTTGCGCGCGCGGGATAACGCTCAACGGTTTTGCCTTGGCGTCCAGCACCTGTTTTTCAGTGAGATAGCTTTCCGCGGCCATTTCATCCAGCACCAGGTTACGGCGCTGCACGGCTCGCTCAGGATAACGCCGCGGATCGTATTCGGAAGGACCCCGCACCAAGGCGACCAGTGACGCGACCTGCTCCAGCGGCAAATCCTTTAACGAATTGCCGAAATAGAATTCACTGGCCAAGCCGAAACCATGCACCGCATTGGCGCCATTCTGGCCCAAATAAATTTCATTCAGGTAGGCCTCCATAATTTCATCCTTGCTGTAACGAAATTCCAGGATCAGCGCCATTAAGGCCTCTTTTATTTTACGCTCCAGGCTGCGCTCGGAGCTCAGGTAAAAGTTCTTGGCCAATTGCTGGGTAATCGTGCTGCCGCCTTGCACCATCCCGCCGGCGCGCAGGTTCGCCCAGATGGCCCGGCCTATGCCGCGCATCGAAATGCCGAAATGCTGGTAGAAATCGCGGTCTTCGGATGCCAGCAAACCCTTGATCAAGGCGTCCGGTGCCTCGTCCAGCTTGATCAGCACACGGTCTTCCTTGATGGCCGGGTAAAAACTGCCGATCTGGACCGGGTCCATGCGGATGATCGCGATATCCTGGGATTTTTTTACGTCGATAATCGAGGCGATGCCGGCATCGGTAAAATCCAGCTTCATCAGCGTACCGGGCTGCGCGGTATCCCAGAAGGTGAAATCGCGGGTCTTAACGATAAATTGCGAGCCGTTCCGGATGTACGTGCCGTCAAACGATAAATGCGCATCCTTACGGTAATGCAATTGCTGCAACAGCTCTTCGAACTTTGCCGCAGTGATGTTGTAACCGGCATAAAGCTCGACCGGATTGGCATAGACATGGGCGGGAATAGACCAGCGTTTACCGTCGAATTGTTCGCGGACGTTGTAATCGAGAAAACTCAGGTAACTTATAAAAACGAACAGCACGCCGGCAACAGTAAGCAAGAACAGGTTCCTGAACCAGTGCGAACCGGAACCCGAACTCCTCGTTGTTTTTTTGGCGCCATACCTGACGCTGTTTTTTTTTGTTCTTTCGGCCATAGCTTTTGAGTTTACGTTCAATCCATCATGATGTCGGCTATTTTATACTGCAACTGTTGAGGTTTGCGCTTTTTGGTCATTACCCCAGGGCAAACGCATTTGACTTTTTAAATTACTAGATAATCAAATAGTTACATTCGGAAGTCAATTTATTTAGGCTTTTTGTGATTTTATCCAATTGATTTTAAAGGCTTAAAATTTATATACGCTTGCCCTGGTCATTACCCGGAGTTAAACATGCAGTTGTAGGGCGCGCCGCGCGCGCCTGCCCCGATACTTGAGGCAACGTGCCAATCCGCTACGCGCGCAGCACGCCCTACAACTGACACCTTTGACCAAACTGAGGGGCTGAGCAGTTGAGATTTAGGCGTTGTAGCTCACCGCAATGAGTGAATACACGGAATAACGTGAACAGCTTCTGAACAACAGGAATTATCCACATCCCGGCAAGCCATCTCATCAAAGCGACAACACGATTTTTCCTGTCGTATGCCCTGTTTCAATCATCTCGTGGGCCTTGGCCGCTTCCGCCAGCGGCAATTGCGCGCCGATATGCGCTTTTAAAAGCCCCTGGTCAGCATAACCGGCACACTGGTTTAAAATATCGATATGTTTGTCCCGTGCTTCATGCAGGTCCTTCAACATCGGCGTCAGCATCAGCTCAAAGCCCAGCAGCAGGTTGCGCAGCCTCGCTTCGGCCAGGTTCACGGCCCCAGGGTCCAGCAAGGTCACCAAGCGCCCGAAATAGGCCGTAACGCCGATACTGTCTTTAAAAACATCCGGGCCTACCGTGTCAAAGACCAGGTCGGCGCCTTTGCCGTCAGTCAAACGGTCGACAGCATCGGCCAGCGTGTCCTGCCGGTAAAAAATCACGTCATCGGCGCCGAGTTTTTTGACCAATTCGGCTTTTTGTTCCGAACTGACCGTCGTCAATACCCTGGCGCCTGCTATTTTTGCCAATTGTATCGCGACCGAGCCGACGCCGCCCGCACCGGCATGTATCAACACGGTTTGCCCGGCCGCCAAGCCGCCGCGCCCGAACAGCGCTCCGGCGGCGGTAATCAGCACCAGCGGCAAGGCCGCGGCTTCCGTATACGAAAAGGTGTTTGGCATCAAAGCGGCCCAGCGCTGGTCAAGCACGTTATATCCGGCGTAATTTCCCGCCTCGCGGCCCAGGCCGCCATGACAGAACCAGACCTTATCGCCGACCTTAAACCGATCAACATCACTGCCCGTTTCAACAACGATACCGGCGCCGTCGCAGCCTAATATCGCCGGCAAAGGCCGGTCATAGAGCAGGCCGTTACGCCGGATTTTAGTGTCGACAGGGTTAACGCCGGCGGCCTGTAATTTGACTTTAATTTGCGTAGGCTGGGTGATTTCAGGCTCGGCCATGTCCTGCAAGGTTAAAACATCGGGAGTACCGACAGCCGTCATGACGATTGCTTTCATAGTTCACCTTAATTTAAGTAGTGTAGGTCCGGGTTAGCGCTCAGTCCGCGAGCCATTGCTCACGGTAATCCTGGTAGCGGTAGTGCTTTAATCTTGTTATCCGGGCAGCATTGTACAGATAAATATCCGGCAGGTTATAACCGTTGAAGCGGTTGGCTTTAACAAGGCTGTAAGCGCCTATATGTTTAAAAACAAGCCGGTCACCTATATGCAGCGGTTCATCAAAACCGTATTCGCCGAAAATATCACCGGCCAGGCAGGTGCAGCCGGCCAATACCACCTTATGACGCCCGCCGGGATTATGCTCATGCAAGATCGGCGAACGTTGGTATTCAAAGACTTCGGTATTGTGGTTAACCGAGGTATCCAGTACGGCTATGGTTTTACCGTCACTGACAAAGCTGTCGATCACGCTAGCCAATAAATACCCGCAGCGGCCGACTATCGCCTTGCCGGGCTCGATATAAACATCCAGGCCATATTTGCTTTTAAGCCGGTCCACGGCGGCTATAAACGGGCGATGATCGTCAATTTGGGCGAATAAATAGCCGCCGCCAAGATTCAGCCAGTCCATCCCGGCCAATTTGTCACCCATATATAAGGTAAGCTTTTCCAGGGTCTTGACGAGCGGCGTATAGTCGGTCGCTGAAAACATAGTATGGATATGCAGGCCCCGGACCTGGTCGACACAGGGCGATTGCCGTAATGCGTCTATATCCACGCCCAGTTTCGAATATTGCCGGCAGGGATTAAAACGCTCATCGTTAAGAAACGACAGTTTCGGGTTAACGCGCAAACCGGCAGACACCTGGTTTTCGATGCGCGGGGCAAAGCGCTGATACTGGGTCAGCGAATTAAAGCTGATATGTGTGCACCGTTTTGCCAGGTCATCAAACTCATCAGGCCTGATGCCGGGCGTTGTTAAATGAATGCCGCCTTGCCCCGCCAGGATCTCGTCGGCCAACTGCGCTTCAAACAGCGAGCTGGCCGCAAAGCCGTCAACAAACGGCCTTACCGTATTCAGCACCGTGGAAAACGGCAGGGACTTCAGCGAATATAATAGCTTGCAACCGCTTTGCGCCCGTAAGCCGCTTAAGCTGTCCAGCGTATCGGCGAGCTCGACCTCATCGAGCACAAAGGCCGGCGATGTCGGGATTTGGTCTTTTATTGCCGGTATATCCATGAGTCAACGCTATCCATTAAAAAATGTCCCGATGATAACAGAACCGAGTAGGGCGTGCTGCGCGCCATCAACGGACTGGCATGTTATCCACACGCCGGAGAAGGCGCGCGCAGCACGCCCTACGCTTCAGGCAAGAATCTGAACAGTTACGTTATTTTTAGCCAAATCCTAAAGCGATTATGCCGCTGTTTTTAACAGCTAACAGCTTCGCCAGCGGTCGTGTAATATAGCCCGCCAAAAACCATAAAGATAGCAAGGAATCCTGCATGGATAAATCAATCGGCGCCTACGGCCCGGCTTACCCCCATTCCGGCAAACGCTTTCCCATCGTCGGCATCGGCGCTTCGGCCGGCGGGCTTGAAGCGCTCGAAAAATTTTTCAGTGCTATGCCCGGCAATACCGGCATCACCTTCGTCGTCATTCAGCATCAGGACCCCACGCACAAGGGCATCATGCCTGAATTGCTGCAACGCACGACGGCGATGGCGGTATTACAGGCGCAAGACGGCATGAAAATAAAACCGGACTGTATTTATATCAATCCTCCGAATAAAGAGCTGTCCCTGCTGCACGGTACGTTTTACCTGCTCGACCAACCCGGATCACGCGGATTACACCTGCCTATCGATGCTTTTTTCCACAGCCTGGCTGAAGACCGGCTCGAGCACAGCATCGGAGTCATGCTCTCGGGCATGGGTTCGGACGGTACGCTGGGTCTGCGCGCTATCAAGGAAAAATCCGGCCGGGTGCTGGTGCAGGATCCTGGCGATGCCAAATACGACAGCATGCCGCGCAATGTTATCGATGCCGGCTTGGCCGACACTATCGCGCCAGCGGCGGAACTGCCACGGCACATCATCAATTATCTCCAGCATCCCCCTAAAGCCGCTTTCGCCTGTGCAAAGCCGGTATTGGAAGACAGTTCCCTGGACGCCCTCGAAAAAATCGCCGTGTTGCTACGCGCCCAAACCGGCAATGATTTTTCGCTGTACAAGAAAAGTACGGTATATCGCCGCATTGAGCGCCGCATGGAGCTGCACCAACTCGACCACATCGCCACTTATGTCCGTTATCTCGGCGAAAACCCGCAGGAACAGGATTTATTATTCAAGGAACTGCTGATCGGCGTAACCGGTTTTTTTCGCAACCCAGCGCTATGGGACACACTAAAGACCGATGCGATACCCGCGCTGCTGGCCTGCCACCCGGACGGCAAGACCATCCGGGCATGGGTGCCGGCCTGTTCCACCGGCGAGGAAGCCTATACGCTGGCCATCAGCTTCATCGAAGCGATCGAACAGGCCAAGCCTTGCGCACGTTACGCATTGCAGGTTTTTGCCACCGACCTCGATACGGATGCCATAGACCGTGCACGCCAGGGATTTTACTCGACCCATAGCGTCGCCGATGTTTCGCCGGAACGCCTTAACCGCTATTTTAACGCCGAAAACAACGGCTATCGGGTAAAAAATGAACTCCGCGAAATGGTCATCTTTGCCCCGCAGAATATCATCAATGATCCGCCGTTTACCCGGCTGGATATACTGAGTTGCCGCAACCTGCTGATTTATTTTACCGCCGACCTGCAGAAAAAACTGCTGCCGCTGTTTCACTATGCGCTAAACCCGCAAGGCCTGCTGTTGCTGGGTTCTGCCGAAAGCACCGGCAAATTCGGCCACCTGTTCACGCCGTTGAAAGCCAAGACACGGCTGTACCGGCGTATTGACAACCCCTTACCGAAACCCGAAGTCAATTTTGCAAATATGAATTTCTCCACCGTACCGGCTGCCCGGCAGGCCGTTGATGACGCCGGCCTACCCGTGAACCTGCAACAACTGATGGACCAACTGCTGCTTGCGCATTACGCCCCGGCGGCAGTATTGGTCAACGGCGAGGGCGACATCCTTTATTTCAGCGGCCATACCGGCAAGTACCTGGAGCCTTCCACCGGCAAAGCCAACCTGAACATCCATGCGATGGCGCGCGAAGGCTTGCGGCAAGCGCTGACGGGCTCAATCCGCCAGGCCTTGCAGCAAGCAACGGCGATGCACCTGGACGGCCTGCAGGTAAGCGGCGAAAACGGCACACACACTATCAATGTCACGATACAGGCTATCGAACAAGTGCATGCATTGCGCGGCAAAATCATCATCGTATTTACCGACGTCGCGACGACACGCACCGCCAAGCGCGCCGGCAAACTGCCGCAGACCGAGGTGCTGCAACTGGCCCAGTTGGAAATACAGAAATTACGCGAGGAAATGCAGTTTTTGCAAGAAGAACTTAAAACCGCCCATGAAGAACGCCAATCCGCGAACCAGGAAATGCTTATTTACAAGGAAGAAATGCAGTCTATGAACGAAGAAATACTGACCGTGAACGCGGAACTGCAAGCCAAACTGGATGCGCTGCTGTGGGTCAACAACGACATGCAGAACCTGTTAAACAGCACCGAGATTGCCACGGTGTTCCTTAACAACAAATTGCATTTGCGGCGATTTACCGACCATGCCACGCAAATCTTCAGGCTGCTGCCGCAAGACGAAGGGCGGCCGTTATCCGACATCGTGACCGACCTGGACTACCCCCTGTTGCAGCAGGACGCCATCGAGGTGCTGCGTACGCTGGTGGTCTCGGATAAACAAATCCAAACCCATGACGGCCGCTGGTTTGATGTGCGCATCATGCCCTACCGCACGATGGATAACATCATAGACGGCGTCGTGATTACGTTTGTCGACATCAGCCTCGCCAAAAATCTCGAGCTGGCGCTCAATGAACATGCGATAGTCGCGATTACCGACCCGAAAGGCGCGATTATCTATGCGAATGACAAGTTCTGCGCCATCTCCAAGTATTCGCGCGAAGAACTGCTGGGACAGGATCACCGCATCATCAATTCCGGGTATCATGCCAAGGAATTCA
>SCST01000633.1 GCA_004299465.1 Methylovulum sp.
CTTCGGCAATAATCGCATTAATCGTTTGGCATTCGGTGATCATTGAGCATATTATGCGCACCGCTCCAAGGCGAATCTTATACTTTCCGCATCCAAATCCGGCTTTATATTTCCGCTCATTCCGTTTCCCGGCAATCGCCGGGACATATAACACAACGGCATAAAAGAAGCCCATGCTTACAGAAAAGCGCCGGTAATGCGGGATTTTAATGTACAGTAAGCCATGTTTTCAGTTTTTATATTAATTGAATGGGAAAATTAATACTTGTCGACATTTGAGGAGGACGTGATGGAAGGCTATAAACATATATTATTGGCAGTGGATTTTTTTGAACACGATGGCAATGTTGCCGAGAAAGCCAGGGATTTGGCCGATAAATATCAGGCAAAACTCAGCATTGTGCATGTCGTGGACAATTTGCCGATCATTGATGCAGGCTATGGCGTGGATATTCCTTACAACCTGGATTTAACTTCCGAGCTGATGGCAAGCGCGAAAACCAGGTTGGCAAAGCTTGCCGAAAAGCTGGCGGTTGCTGAGGACAACCTATGGTTGGAAGCAGGCAGCCCTAAACTGGAAATCATCAGGCTTGCAGAACAAAATAAAGTAGATTTAATCGTAGTCGGTTCACATGGACGGCATGGTTTGGCATTGCTGCTGGGCTCAACGGCAAATAGCGTCTTGCACCATGCGCCGTGCGATGTATTGGCCGTGCGCTTGCCGGGCAAATGACAGCGCTGTGGGCGAGCCGTCTTGACTAAAAATCAATAATAATAAAGGTAGATGATAAATGATTGGACATATTGAAAGTTATGATGCTGAAAGCCAGACAGGCCTGATAAAAAGCGAGGACAAATCTTTTGCATTTCATTTGGATGACTGGATAGCGCAAGTGCCTCCAGAGCAGGGCGATGATGTCAGGTTTGAGGAAGACGAAGCCGGTGCGAAAAATATTGACCTGGTCGGCGCTTACCTGGAAGGCCCGAAAGCCGTTAAATACCGATACCTGGCAGCGTTACTGGCATTGTTGTTCGGCTATGTGGGCATTCATCGCATATACCTGGGCCATTACAAAATCGCTCTTGCCCAGATAGTCGTGACATTGTTGACGGGGGGGTATGGGGCGCTGTGGGGCTTTATAGAGGCGGTCCTTATTTTTACCGGGCATATCAATAAAGACGCCAAAGACCGGCCTTTAAAATAATGTTTTAAACCTGCGGGGGGATTTAAATGCCCCGCAGGTTCAAATCCTATCAGTGAAGAGTGCAGGCACTCCGGTTGAAATCAATAATAAGATAGGATGAAATAATTATTTCAATGGCGTCTGCCGTGCTTGCCGGCCGCGGGTTCTTCAAATTTTACTTTTAAAGGCTTGCCGCAATAAAGGTTCCCGTCCAGCGCTGCGATAGCGGCCCGGGCTTCGTGGCCTTCCATCGCGATAAAACCGAAACCTCGGCATTTGCCGCTAAACAGGTCGGAAATTATTTCAATGGAGCGGACTTTGCCGTATTCAGAAAATAAAGCATTAACAGATGCTTCGGTAGCATCACTCGGTAGGTTTCCTACAAAAATTCGTTTCAAAAGACATGTCCTAAATTCAGGGGGTGAGTTGATAGACCGGACTAGCCGGTTGTGCAATAACCTCGCGTATTCTGTTAGCGGGATTACAGGGTCAGAAAGCAGCGCTACTTAAACGGCGACTACATGATGCGTGTGGTTTTTTATGGCCTGATTCTGTTTAGTATTTAACAGCACATTCCATTATAGAGACTAATCCTGCGCATAGCCATTGAAAATTAGCCTATGCTGTTTTTATGGTTCTGCAAGGCCTCCGGCTTCCAGTTAACGCGGAACAGGCCTTGGAGGCCTGACTTTGAAGCTTTTGTCCCGCTTAACGTGGACGACTCAAGCTGCCTACTTCCATATCCTGACAATATTAGTGAAGTCATCCGTCCACGGCTTCATATCAAAATATAACGGCATTTTTTGCCAGTTACCGAGGCGGCTTACGCTTAAGGGGGCTAGGGTTTCCGGTTTATTGGCGATAACGATCCAATCCGTTGCAACGACCAACGGCATATCCTGTTCCGGCTGGAATTCCTGAATCAACGCGGCAAGATGCAGTTGTTCTGCATGGATCGACAACACTTTCTTCAGCAATAAATGGCGGTTGGTGATATGGAAAGCCAATATGCCGTCCGGCTTAAGCTTCCTGAAATACAATTTGACGGCTTCTGCTGTCAACAAATGCGTCGGTACGGCATCCGAACTGAAAGCGTCCATAACCAGCAAATCGAATTTATGGTCGGGTTCTTTTGCCAGTGATAAACGCGCATCGCCTATGTCGATGCTTGCATTACGGGCGCACTGGCTAAGATAGCTGAAATATTTGGGCTGCTCGGCAATATCGACAACCAGGGGATCGATTTCATAGAGCGTCCATTGCTGTCCGGGTTTGGCATAGCAGGCCAAGGCGCCAGCGCCCAGTCCTACGACACCGATCGTCCAGTTTTGGTCGCTGTTGTCGTATTCCGAAAACAATTGCCCCATCGGTCCCGGACGGCTGTAATAGGTCAGCGGGATCCTGCTTAAGGCCGCAGGCAAGCGCTGGGCGCCGTGTTTGGTGGTGCCGTGAAAAAGCTCATGGTAAATTTCGGGCTGGTTTTGTTCATTAGTCAACACGCTTTCCCGTACCGCCAATACGCCAAAAAACGTACGTTCCTGGTAAAGCGTATGCGATGACAGGCCGTGTACGCCCAGCGCGAGGAAAATGATCGCGCCGGTCAACGCAGCAAAAGCAACAGGCCGGGACCTGAACGCAAAAGTTAAACACGTCAACACCATCAAGCCGATCACAATCACATCGAAGTAATCGAGTAAATTCTCGACGCCGGCATAAAGACCAAGCCCCGTGACGACAAGCATGGCCGGGAAAATAAGCTGCAACAGCAAGCGCTTACGCCATGATTGTTTGAGGCCGGGACGCAGCAATAAGGCCGCGACTATCATGACAGGATATTCATAAATGCCGTTGAAAATAAACGGCGCGACAAAGGTGTTGAACATGCCGCCCAGCATGCCGGCAAACGACATGACCAGGTAAAAGCGTGTTAAATGCCGGGTATGCGGCCTCATTTTTGCTAATTCGCCATGACAAACCATCACGGCAAAGAAAAACGCCAGCACATGCAAAATCAGGTAAGCCCAATAAGGCAGGTCTGCCGGGTTGATGAAGGCGTAGGCGATAAACGGCACCAGGAAAACCGGTTGTAACATCACCATAAACGGATGCAGCCTGTCGTTCCATTTGGAAAACACGATGACAAACGACAACAGGTAGACGGTCAGCGGGATAATCCAGAGCAACGGCACCGAAGCAATATCGGTGCTGATGAAGTTGGTCAAGCCCAGCAACAGGCTGGACGGTACAAACGCCAGCAGTAGCCAATGCAGTTGGACATAAAGTCCGGGCTCATCGGCTGCTGCGTTGTTTTCCAGGGCCTCATCACCGGATTGCCCGTTTTTTGACAGCATCCCTGCGCAAACCACAATCATGACGCACAGCAGGCCGTAACCGATGCTCCAGTAAGCCCTCTGTTCGTCCAGGCCGATAGACGGCTCCAACAAAAAAGGATAGCTCAGCAGCGCAATCAGGCTGCCGGTATTGCTGGCGGCATAAAGATAGTAAGGATCATGGCTGGTATGATGGCCGACATGGGCAAACCATTTTTGCATCAGCGGCGCGGTGGTTGAAACCACGAAAAAAGGCAAGCCGATCGCCAGCAATAAGGTCCATAACAGCCAGAAAGTCGGATTGCTGCCGGTAGGCGGCACGGTATTTTCCGGCAAGGCCAGCGGCAAAGCTAAGAAACTGACCAGTATCAACGCCGCATGCACCTGGATTTGCCGGCGTTGGGGCAGGCGCGTAGAGAGGGTATGTGCATATAGATAGCCGAGAAACAATAGGCTCTGGTAAAACACCATGCAGGTATTCCATACCGCCGGAGAACCGCCCAGCAAAGGCAATAAAATCTTCCCGAACAAAGGTTGCAATACAAACATCAGGGACGCACTGGTAAATAACGTCCCGGCAAATAAGAAGATCAGCGATAAGCGGCGGTCGGGTTGGAAGCTCATTGATTGTTTTATCGTTAGGCGGATGGTTTGTAATCCGTCAATGATAAAACATTTGCCGGTTTTAAAGGTACTTGAATGTGCTTAAAAACGCGCGGTAACTATTCAGCCCCTAGCTAAAGTATCCCCTGTAGGGCGTGCCGCGCGCGCCACCAGCAGCTAAGTATGTTATTCAAGCATCGGGAAAGGCGCGCATTTATGCCCCAGAGGGTACGGCGCGCCCTACTCTTCAAATAAATTAACGAGGGGGGTGAATAATTACTCCAATGCTCGCCAACCACGCCTCACACAGATAATCGGCATCCGCCGGGAGTGCATGCTTTGCGTGCATGATGCACGCCCTGCCTGAGCCTATCGTTTTCGCTTAACTTAATGACAGAAACTGCTTGTGTAAAAATTCGGCTGGTTTCAGAATTACCGCCCATTTAACGCTAAGGATGACTCTTTGCTATGGCACGTACCCTTCTGGTTGTCGACACACTTTCCGACTGGAACCCTTATTATCCGAGCGACCAGGTCATCACCTTCGAAACCTACCTGGCTACGGAACAGGGTGATCCCGAACAGCGCGTCCGTATCATCAATCTTTGCAGCAGCTATTCCTATCTTTCCGACGGCTATTATTGCTCGTTGCTGGCCGAAGCGCGTAGCCATCACGTCATCCCTTCCGTTAAAGCGCTGAATGACCTCGGTAAAAATGCCCTTTATCGGCTGCAACTGGAAGATTTGTCCGAGCCGCTGGCGCGCGCGTTTAAACGCCAGAATAAAAACAGCGAAATTACCTTGTTCAGCTATTTCGGCACGACACCCGACCCTGCATTCCACGAGCTGGTCCGGCTCTTGTTCGAACGCTTCCCCTGCCCTGTCCTCGAGATCACGTTACGCTTCGAGCAGCAATGGGAAATTACCGATTTAAAAGCGGTCTCGCATCGCCATCTCGATGATACGATGCAGACGTTTTTTGCCGAAGCGCTGGATAAATTCAGCAAAAAAGTCTGGCGCAAGGGACGCGCACGGAAATTGGCGCGATACGACCTGGCGATACTGATTAACCGGGAAGAAAAACTGCCGCCGAGTAACCGTACCGCTCTGAAAAAATTCATCAAGATGGGCACGGAACTCGGGATTGATGTCGAACTCATCACGCAGCAGGATTATGGCCGCCTGCCTGAGTTTGACGGCCTGTTCATACGCGAAACCACGGCGATCGACCACTATACCTACCGCTTTGCCAAAAAAGCGGAAGCCGAAGGGCTGATGGTCATCGACGACCCGAGCTCGATGCTGCGCTGCGCGAACAAGGTGTATCTGGCCGACCTGTTCCGCACGCACCGCGTCCCATCACCCAAAACCTGGATTTTGCACCGCGGCAATATCGGCCATCTGGATAAACTGGAAGCCGACGCCGGCTTTCCGGTCGTCATTAAAATTCCGGACGGTTCGTTTTCGCGTGGCATCGTTAAAGTCAATAACCGGCAGGAACTTGAGCTTAAAGTCGCCGAACTGTTCCAGCAATCCGCGCTGTTACTGGCCCAGGAATTTCTTTATACCGAATTCGACTGGCGCATCGGCATCTTCAACAACAAAGCGTTATTCGCCTGCCGTTATTATATGGTAAAAAACCACTGGCAAATTTACCGGCACAACGCCAACCGGGTCGACAGCGGCGACTTTGAAACCCTGGCCACGTTTGAAGTCCCGAAAGCCGTACTGGAAGCCGCGCT
>SCST01000634.1 GCA_004299465.1 Methylovulum sp.
ATGCTGGCGCGGACGCCGCCTAATAATTGATGAATAACAGCCAGTAGACTGCCCTTATACGGCACGCGCCCTTCAATGCCTTCCGGCACCAGCTTTTCGACAGAATCGGCTTCTTCCTGGAAATAGCGATCGCTGGAGCCTTGCTGTTGCGCCATTGCACCTAGGGAACCCATGCCGCGATAGGACTTGTAAGATCGCCCCTGGAATAATTCGACTTCGCCGGGCGCCTCTTCGGTGCCGGCAAACAAACCGCCCAGCATTACGGCATGCGCGCCTGCCGCCAGCGCTTTAGAGACATCGCCTGAATAGCGTATGCCGCCGTCGGCAATCAACGGTATGCCGGTGCCTTTTAACGCATCGGCGACATTGCTGACGGCGGTGATTTGCGGTACGCCGACGCCTGCGATGATGCGTGTCGTGCAGATAGAGCCGGGACCTATGCCGACTTTAACGCCGTCCGCGCCGGCTTCAGCCAAGGCCAGCGCTGCTGCTGCGGTGGCGATATTGCCGCCGATGACCTGTACGTCCGGGTAATGCTGCTTGATCCAGCGGACCCTATCCAGCACGCCTTGCGAATGCCCGTGCGCCGTGTCGACAATAATGACATCGACGCCGGCAGCGACCAATGCTGCGACGCGCTCTTCGGTGCCCTGTCCGGTGCCGACGGCGGCGCCGACGCGCAGGCGTTCCTGTTCGTCTTTGCAGGCTTGCGGGTAATCCTTGGCTTTTTGTATATCCTTGACGGTAATCATGCCGCGTAAATGAAAGTCGTCATTGACGACCAGCACTTTTTCTATACGATGCTTGTGCAACAGCGCGACGGCTTCCTTGCGGTCGGCATTTTCATTGACGGTAATCAGGCGCTCCTTCGGCGTCATGACCTTCGAAACGGGTTCATCGAAGCGCGTTTCAAAACGCAGGTCTCGGCTTGTGACAATACCGACCAATTCGTCGCCGTTAACGACCGGCACGCCGGAAATATTTTTGGCCCGCGTTAATTTGATAACATCGCGGATACTGACATCAGGCGATACGGTAATCGGGTCCTTGATGACGCCGCTTTCGTATTTTTTGACATGACGGACTTCACGCGCCTGTTGTTCAATGGTCATGTTTTTATGAATAATGCCTATGCCGCCTTCCTGGGCGATCGCAATGGCAAGCCGCGCTTCAGTAACGGTATCCATCGCGGCGGAAACCAGCGGAATATTTAGCGCAATTTTTCTCGTCAGTTGCGTTTTCATCTCTACTTCGCGCGGCAGCACCGTTGAGTGCGCGGGCACTAATAAAACGTCATCGAACGTGAGTGCTTCCTGGATAATTTGCATATGCCACACCTTACAAACAATAAAAATAACAGACTATTATACGGGCAGTTCATGCATTTAGCAGTCTAAAATGCTGGCTTTCTCAATATCGGCAAGCTGTTAGCGCATCGTAAGCGCATCGTAAGCGAGGCTGTTTTATAAAGAAGAGCAGTAGAATGACGCTGAATAAAATGATAAAGTTTTAAATGATCCACCGATCAGTAACTGGCTCAAGGTGCAGATCGCGAGGTTTTGGGCCGCGAGCATCAACCTTTTTGATTCCATATTATGAATATATCAACGATAAAAAAAACGTCCCTGCTTGCCGTTGTTATCGGCACAGTGCTTGCACTGTCTGTAACCGGCTGTTCGGACGATAAAAAAAGCGCACCCGTCACTCAAGCGGCTAAGTCTAACCATAATCCCGATCCCTTCGATCATTCACATGATGTGGCCGTGACGGATGTTCAAAAACACAAGTTTGAGCATGAGTTTGCCGACCAGTGCATAGCAAGGGAATTAAGAAATTCCGATGACAAAGACCGCGACATGGAGCGCTTTAGCAAGCCGTGTACCTGTATTGCGACTTTTTTGATGAAGGACCTGACGGCCAAGGAAGCCGAGAAGTTCCTTGCCGAACATCAAAATCCGCAGTCCTTGAGGATCAAGTACGAAAATGCGGCCTATCATTGCCTGCAGGAAAATACTCCCCCCCATGAACCGGATTTCTCCCGTCCGCAATAAGGGCCGCGCTGTACGGGAACGGTTTGAAGCGGTTAGTGGCTCAAGCGTATATTTGTGCGGGACAGCTTGATTTTTAATGCGAAGCAGTTGCATGTGAATTGTGATTGGAGCATGATTGTTTGGTCTGATAATGGTTCAGACAGGTGTTTGAAAATGCTCTAGTTCATCGGCCTCTGCCTGTCGGTGGCTTTGTCATCCGAGAGATGAGGCCGGCTGTGAATTGAAACAAAAAATAAAGAGGTGGGTCATGAACACACGTTATATTTATTGTATAGCTGCAATCGCTCTATTTACCGGTTTATTTAATCCTGCTTATGCCGAGGACTCTCCAGCCAGCCCGGTATTTTTTGCACATTTGTTGGGCGGCAATGAAGTCGGCCCTGCAGGCGATGCCAATGCGGGTGACCAGGAGGGCCTGGGTTCTGCGACAGTCATTACCAAAAACAAAGGTGCGATTTGTTTTGCCATATTGGTCAATAATATCGGCATACCTTCAGCCGCGCATATCCATAAATCGGTTGCCGGCCAAAACGGCCCTATAGTGGTTCCTTTAGCGGCGCCCAAAAACGGCAGCCCGGGCTCATCCAGCGGCTGCGTAAAATCGCTAGACCCCGCGTTGCTTGCCGATATTAAAAACAACCCGTCGGCTTATTATATTAATGTCCATAGTGATGAATTTCCCGGCGGCGCCTTGCGCGGGCAACTTTTCTAGCGTTACCTCAGGCTTTAACGGTTCCCCTCGATGAACCGTTAAAGCTTGCCTGGGCTTCTCATCAAACCGACTACAGCAAGCAGGCCGAATCGGGGTTCGGCCTGCTTGCTGCATCAAGCCAGGCTTGCCATATCAATCACGAAGCGATACTTCACATCGCTTTTTAACACCCGCTCGTAAGCGTCATTAACCTGTTGAATCGGGATAAGTTCTATATCCGACGCGATGTTATGTTCGGCGCAGAAATCCAGCATTTCCTGGGTTTCCTTTAAACCGCCGATCAACGAACCGGCAATGCTGCGGCGTTTGAAAATAAGCCGGCCTACCTCGGGCGACGGATGCGGATGATCAGGCACACCAACCAGGCACAACGTGCCGTCGCG
>SCST01000635.1 GCA_004299465.1 Methylovulum sp.
GTGTGCTCTTCCGATCTGCTTGTCATAGGACTTGGTGAACGATTATCTGGTATCCGTACGCTTACGGGTTAAGGCGAAAGCACAATATTGCGCCTCCGCGGAGGCTGTTTCAGCCGTTAATCTGGTCGGGCGACTCATGATTGGACCTGGGATTGCGCCGGCTTCCACGACGGCTATGGGGGAAGCCCCGTTTTTTGCTATTGCGTGCCTTTACTCGCCTGATATCCAGTTTTTGCTGATTGATTTCCACGGTTTTTAAATGCTGGAATATATCCGGCGGCATCGCATCAGGTAATTCAATCAAGGTATATAACCCGCGAATAGCGACATTATTGATATTGTTCTTATCAACGCCGGATTCTTCGACCAGCACTTTTTTAATATCTTCCAGCGTCACCTGATGCCGGCTGCCAACATCCAGGCGATAACGCACCATTTTAATGCCGCCCGCCTGTTCAGTTTCAGAAGGAGGCTGTTCAAGCACAGGCCGGGGCGGCAGTTTGCCGGTTTGCGCTAGATACAGCAGCGCAGCGGCACACGCCAAGGCATCGAAGCCCAGCTCGGCGGCAAGGGCGCTGATAACATGGCGCTGGGCATCCAGCGGCTCAGTGTCCAAAACATGCCGCAACCGGCTTTTCAACAGTGCATCGCCGTTTAAGTCAGGCCCTGCTAATTTATCGGTGGTATTCATCCTGTCCGGCACATTAAATAACTCGTTTTGTTCTATGTAGGGCGCGCTCTACGGAGGACACTGCTTGGTACTCTAAATAATTGTCGTTAAAGCCTGTCTTCGTTGATTTCCACAAACGCTTCATCGCGCAGGCGGCGCATCCAGAGCTCCGTTTCCTCTTCAATTTTACGTTTGCGAATAGCGTCCCTGACCAGGTTTTTCCTATATTCCGCGCTGTTGTCTTTACTTTCACGATCCAGCACCTGGATTAAATGCCAGCCGAACTGCGTTTGTACAGGCTCGCCCATTTCGCCTACTGCCAGTTTCGACATCGCCTCTTCGAACGGCTTGACCAGGTCGCCGGGACTGACCCAATCCAATGAGCCGCCTTTCAGCGCCGAGCCTTTATCATCCGAATGCGAGCGCGCCAATACCGCAAAATCATCACCGTCGGCAATACGGGCTTTTAATGCCAGCAAACGTTTCCTGGCTTCCGCGTCATCGACCAGCTCATTGGTTTTTACCAGGATATGCCGCACTTTTGTCTTGGTAATCGTATGATTATCCAGGCCTTTAATTTCCAGCATTTTAATGATATGGAACCCGCTGGGGCTGCGAATCGGCTCTGCGACATCGCCCTGTTTCATCGCGGTAATCCCGTCGGCAAACAGTGAGGGTATATCGCTTAAGCTGCGCCAGCCCAAGTCGCCGCCTTTCAATGCATTGGCGTCGTCGGAATCACTGATTGCCGTTTGCGCAAAGTCCTGCCCTGCCCGCAGTTTTGTAACCAGGCTCTCGGCCTTAGCCTGGGCTTTTTGTATTTCCGCCGATGAAGCCGCTTCCTTGACGGCTATCAGTATATGCCCTAAATGGTACTGAATCGCTTCTTCACCGACTTTTCCCTGAGTCTCCATGTAATGCTCGACTTCGCGGTCGGTCACTTTGATGCGCCCGCCGATTTCCCGCCCGCGTAACTGGTTGATAATGATTTCATTACGCATATTCTCTAAAAAGCTTTTATACGGTATGCCCTGGTTTTCAAGCTCTGCCCTGAACTGCTCCAGGTTCATGCGGTTCCGTCCGGCAATATCGGCCGCTGAATCATTGAGCATTTCTTCACTGACGGTAATACCGGCCCTTTCAGCCAATTGCCGCTGCAGTTTATCGATAATCATTTTTTCCAGCACCTGTTTGCGCAGCACATATTCCGGCGGCATTTGCGTATTACTGGCCTGGATTCTTTGCATGATCACCGATACCTCCTTGCGCAGTTCCTGTTCGAGAATAACATCGTCTTCGACAACGGCGACAATTTTATCGAGAACGTCGGCGCGCACTAAAAAGTTGCTGAATAACAGGCTGCAAAATAATGCCAGGAATAAGCCAAGGTTTAACTTGTTACGTCTAATCATTTTTCAGGTTTCCGATAACCGTAAATACTTTTTTCGAAGAAATCATCCAATTTTTCGCCTATACCCGTCAGGCCTTTAAGCTCTATCTGGAAGAATATGCCGGTCTGCGTCGTGCCCTCGACGACAGTATTGGCCGCTTGGGCAACATCGCCGCTTATCTGGTTGATACTGTTAAGATAACTGCGCCCGATCACACGAAAACGCCAGCAGCAGTTTTCTTTTTCGAAGCCGAAAAAACCATCTTGCGTATTATTATACAACCAGGAATATTGCCAGCGTCCCACGGCATACCAGTTATCAACAATCGGCCAGCGGAATGACATATCGCTTTGCGTGATGTCGTTACTCTTATCCGGTATCAACGGGTCCTGCCGGTAAAGATAACCGACATTGATGATCTGATCCGGCTGATTGACAAAATGAATCATCGCCTTGCCGCGCACAATGTCATTGCTGTGGGGATCCCATTGCAAACCCGAATCAATGGAAATATGTTCGGTCAACTGGCTGCTGAGTTCAGTGACCAGCGGCGAGGAATCCTGTGTCTCTACCGGGCTGATCGCGCACAAACTGGAGGGATGGTCGCCACACAACGTCACTTCGCGGTCACGGAAATAAAAAATCTCGCCGATGCTAAGCTTCAGGCGCTCCCGGCCGGTGGCGGGATCGACCAGGCGCGAGCTTAGCGCCGCGGTGACCTGGTTGGCATCCTGTATTCTGTCCGAACCGCTGAAACGGTTTTCCCTGAACATGCTGCTGTACCAGAAATCGTAGACCGAGGTATCGAATAAGGGTATCTGGCTTTGGTCCGTTTTCGGGATATACAGATAAAACAACCGGGGCTCCACCGTATGCAGCATTGCCGTCTCGGCCATTTTCAGGTCGCGTTCCAGGTAGACGCCGCTATCGATGGACATAATCGGCAATGTCCTGGAAATATCGTCGGACAAACCGGCACCTTGGTTATTTAACAGGTATTGGGTGTGCTGTACCGATAATTTAGGCGTTAAAAAAGCACTGGATGTCTGCAACGGCAAACTGACCGACGGTTTGATGTTGAAGCGCTGCCCGTTAACCAGGCTGCTGTGCTGGAAATACACGGATTCGCTTTCGACTGCCGCATCAATCGGCGTCGCCGCATTAAAAGAGCGATTCAAATTCAGGTTGATCTGCGGCAATCTCCGGTACGGGATCTGAATGCCGCTAAGCGCAGAGTCTATGGTTTGGTAGCTTTCCACGCGGCTGCTAAACGCAATCCCTTCGCTGATGTAGTTCACATCGGCCTGGCTTTTAACGAAGCTGAAATTGGGAAAACTCAACGCATTGCCTAATTCAGCAAAATAATTTTTATCCGACACATAATTCAAGTCGAGGTGTGAGCTGATGTTCGGCGTAAATTGCGTCGCATGCTTCAGCGACATCTGGTAGCGCGAGTCATTGAGTACGTCATCATTAGGCATATATTCGACACTCGCGACGCCCCGCGACTGTTCGCTCAGGTAACGAAAATCGCCCGCGAGCAAAATGCCCCGCTTTGAAAAATAGCGGGGATTTAATGTGGCGTCATAATTGGGCGCTATATTCCAGTAATACGGCAGGGTGCCATTAAACCCGCCGTTCTGGGTATTACCGAAAGAAGGCGCGAGAAACCCGGACATTCTCCGGTTATCGACAGGGAATGCCAGATAAGGCGAATAAAACACCGGCGTACCTTTAAATTCAAGCCAGGCATTTTTTGCCGATCCCTTGCCGGTCTGTTTGTTCAATTTCAGTTCGGAAGCATGCAAAGCCCAATCCTGGTTTCCAGGACGGCAACTGGTATAAGTCACATCCTGGTAATGGGACAGGAATTTACTGTCGCGATAAACGGCTTTCGCACGGCCCCGCAACGGCATCGCCGGAAAGATGAACAGCGTATCCCGCAACTTAGCCTGGTCGGACGCCAGTTTGAGCGATGCCGTATCGCTGTGCAAAGCCAGTTCGTCTTCGCTGTAATAGACATCGCCGTGCAAATCCAGCGTTTCTGAAATGCTGTCATAATTCGCCGTATGCGCGTGGGCGTGTTGGTCCGCACGGGTCATTTCGACATTACCGGAGTAATTACCGATTTCATTATCGAAAATCTCCGAATAATTGGATTTGACATCCAGCGGCGACCGGTTCCTGATGTCTGTTGATGCCACCCAGGTTCTTTGCGTACCGGTGGGCGACATGCAGTTCTCCCAGGGATCGTTTTTCAATTGGGCACTTAAATTGTTAAAAACCTGTTCCTGTTGATGATCAAAAACAGGGTCAAGCAGGCGCATACCATAGCCCTCGGACTCATACCGCTGAATCCGGCCCGACGATGGCGGGCACACCGAACCCTTTTCGCAACGCTTGGCCGGAGTCGGGCCGCGTTCATTGACCAGCGGCGTTTTTTCAGCTTCAGGCAAGACAGGGCTGTGAAGCGGTTCAGTGACGGCTTGGTTTAAAACCGGCGGGTTTAAACCCGGCGGCTCCGACGCAAGCGGTTCAGGAACTGCGGCAGGGGCCGTTTGTTCAGGCTCGATGGGCGACCTGGCGTCATCTCCGGCCGGTGCGGCGACGGCAGGCTCAGGCGCGGTGTCGGTGCCGGCGGGAAAACCGGCCGCCTGGCTGTTATCCTGGGAGCCGTTACCGCCAACGCATGTCCACTCGTTATTTTCCTTGTTTTGTTGGCACGACCACGATGCTGGATTCGCAAAGCTGACGGAAGCTGTCGATGACGACAAAAAAACCAGGAATAAACGGCAGCGCATAGAAGGCATCAAGTTAGTTTAGTGGTGTAGCGGATCGTAAATCGAATAAAATGCTGGACGGGCATTCTACCGCATATCATTAATTGTTTCATAAGTGCTTGCCAAAAAACCTGGGCGAAATGCGCCATGTGCGAGGCAGGCACTTATGAAACAGACATAACTTATTGAATGGGTATTAATTTCCCCCATAAATTCTTGCTTCCATTTTATGGGAAGACGGTGCAAGAACTTATGGAAAAATTAATACAGCCAGATAACTAACCTAACCCAAGCCATCTAATCCGAACCCGCCATGATGATCGCCGAAGACCTACGCACCTTAACGCTACTGGATTGGCTTGAAAACGACCTGTTATTCACTATCGAAAACATCGCCCCTGCGTCCAGCGACGCCAGTTTCCGGCGCTATTTCAGGATCAAGACAGCGGACGGGTATTTTATCGTCATGGATGCGCCACCTGAAAAAGAGAATATCAAGCCGTTTATCAAAGTCGCTGAATTAATGGCGAATGCCGGCATCAATGTGCCAGCCGTACATCGGCAAAACCTGGTTGACGGTTTTTTATTGCTGGAAGATTTCGGCAGCCGATGTTTTTTGGATGAACTCAGCCGCGGCGATGCCGATGCTTTATATCAAAGCGCTTTGGACAACCTGTTCAGGCAACAAAGCGAACCATCGCTGCAAAACTGCGACCTGCCCCGCTACGACGATGCCTTGTTAACGCGGGAGTTGGGTGTTTTTAACGACTGGTTTGTTAATCAACTGCAGGACATTGAAATGCCCGCCGACATTTGGCAGGCAACCCAGGCCGTATTGGTAGCCTCCGCACTGGAACAACCGATATGCTGCGTACACCGGGATTATCACTCCCGCAACCTGATGGTGCTGGATCACGACTCGCCGGGCGTCATCGATTTCCAGGATGCCGTCATCGGCCCAATAACTTACGACCTGGTATCGTTATTACGCGATTGCTATATCGCCTGGCCCGCGCCACAGGTCGAAGAATGGCGGGATAGATATTTTCAACGGCTACAGCAGGCCGGCCTGATAAGCTGCGCTCCGGCCAGGTTCAAGCGCTGGTTCGATCTGATGGGTATGCAGCGCCACCTCAAGGCTATCGGCATTTTTTCACGTCTGCATTTACGGGACGGCAAATCCGGCTATCTTGACGATATACCGCGTACTCTAGGCTATGTCGTTACCGTTTGTTCAAATTATGCTGAACTTGCCGATTTCAAGCAGTTTCTTAAGGCCCACATCCTGCCCGTCTACGGCATAAGCGCATGAAGGCGATGATACTAGCCGCGGGGCGCGGCGAAAGAATGCGCCCGCTGACCGACCACACGCCCAAACCCTTGTTGCCGGCCGCAGGCAAACCGCTTATCGAACACACGATTAAGCAGTTGGTCGCCGCCGGATTTAACGAGATTGTGATTAACCATGCACATCTGGGACGGCAGATAGAAAACCATCTCGGTAACGGGCAGCGGCTGGGCGCAACGATTTGTTACTCACCTGAAGGAGAGACCGCGCTGGAAACGGCGGGCGGCATTATCAACGCCTTGCCGTTATTGGGCGATGAGCCGTTTTTAGTCGTTAACGGCGATATAGCCACCGACTTCCCCTACGCCAGACTCAAAAACCTGGCTGTTGACTTAGCTCATTTAGTCCTCGTCAACAACCCCGAACATCACCCGGCAGGCGATTTTGCATTAAATCATGCCGGCCTGGTAACGGAGGCCGGCGCAGAAAAGTTGACGTTCAGCGGCATCGGCCTGTATCGGCCGGAATTGTTCGGCGCCACACCGGCCGGAATCCGCAAACTGGCGCCGTTGCTGCGCATCGCGATGACGGAACAGCGCGTCAGCGGGCAACACTTTGCCGGCTTCTGGATGGACATAGGCACCCCGCAACGCCTGCAGGAGCTGGATGTAAGACTGCGGGGGTTGACGCCGGAATAAAGTCAATCTCATAAAGAACAACGCCATAAGACGGGTTGTGGCTCATATCGGCTCGAAGACAGGCTCCAATCGATTGAGCAACGCCTGCTGGCATACCCGCTCGTAGATCGACGGGATACCAAGAGCACGGTGTGTCTACGGTAATCAAAAAAGTATCTTATTAAACCATTAGAATGCAAGGGTATAATAGGTTGCCGGGGGATATTTAAAGAGTGTTATTAAATGAACATAAGTGAGTTTGATTCTGTGATCAACGGCATCATGACCGATTTGGGCATGGATGGCGACGATGTGGATCGACGCAAATCTTTTTTTTGCCTGAACGAACAAGATGCTATCGCGCTAAAGGCGCTCCACGAGCCATTCACGCGCGATTTGCAGCAACGCTTTACTGATGCCTTCTACGCCCATTTGCAGAGCTTCGATGGAACCCGTGAGCTGTTGCGCGACGATGATATGGTCGAGCGGCTCAAGCGTAGCCAGTCGGTCTATTTCAACAAACTAACAGCAGGCGATTACGGCATTGAATATGTGCAGGATCGCCTGAGAGTAGGCGTAGCGCATGAGCGTATGGGGCTTTCGCCGCATTTGTATATTGGCGCTTACTGTCAATATCTTTCCAGTCTTCTGCCCGAAGTATGGAACCTGCTCAGCGACCAACCGGAACGCTTCATCGCCACATGGCAAGCCCTGCAAAAACTGGTGCTTTTTGACATCAGTCTGGCCATGGAAACCTATCTCTATGTTGCTTGTCAGCGTGTTCGGACCGAGCACGATCTCTCGGAACAGGCGCGTCGGGAAGCACAAAGCCATGCCGAGCAATTACAACGGCAGGAGATCGAAATCCAGCATCTGTCAACTATGCTCGGCCTGCCTTCCACGACGCGAACCGCCCATCTTATCGGCATCAAATCCTTACATGACGGTCATCCCGAAATATTTGACACCCTGTCCGCCCGCTACGAGCAATTGCTGGATTTGGCGGTGGATACCGTCAAATATAAAACAGAATCCAAGCTGGATACGGATTTGCGGGCTTTCGCCAATCATCTTGGGATATTGAAGGCCAGCCCCCGTGATTTGGTGGAAGTACACAGTTTGGTTCTAAAGAAAAAACTTGCCGATTCTTCGTCCTTGCCTCAATTATATTTGGAAGAAGGGCGTCTTATGGTTTTTGAGATATTGGGTTATCTGACGTCTTTTTATCGCAATTACTACTTACGCCCCCGTGAAGCGGCAGGCAACGACAAGCTTGCCGCCTACCCTGTGAATGAGGCTTGAACACAATGAAAAAATATTTGATGAAGCTATTCGTGGCGGGAGACACTCCACGGTCGGAACGGGCCATCCAGAACCTAAAGCAGCTTTGCGATAGAGCGATGAAGGACAATTACGAAATCACTATCATCGATGTGCTGGAGCAACCTGATATCGCCGAAGAGGACAAAATACTTGCCACGCCGACCTTGATCAAACTTGCCCCCCATCCGTCACGTCGAATCATCGGCGATTTATCGGATCAGGACAAGGTGTTAACTGTACTTGGAGTCCAATAATGAGCAAACAATTACAAATAGAAAAATTACCCACCGGCATTGTGGGCTTCGATATGATTGCCAACGGCGGTTTGCCCAAGGGGCGCACTACGCTTATTGCCGGCACTTCGGGGAGCGCCAAGACCGTGTTCGCCTCGCAGTTTCTTGTCGAAGGCATTCTTAGTAAGGCCAACGAAAGCGGGGTATTTGTAACCTTCGAGGAATCCCCCGATGATATCCGCCGCAACATGATTTCCTTGGGCTGGACTATCGAGGAATGGGAAAAAAAAGGTAAATGGCTGTTCGTGGATGCCTCGCCACAGGCCGACCACCATATTGACGAAGTCGGTGACTTTGATTTTGCAGCCTTGCTGGCGCGCATCGAATATGCGGTGAAAAAGGTCGACGCGAAACGTATTGCCATGGATTCGCTAGGCGCAGTATTTTCCCACTTTACCAACGCCGCCACTGTACGCCGCGAATTGTTCCGTGTCGCCACCGCGGTCAAGCAGTTCGGCGTTACCGCCTTGATGACCGCAGAACGCACCTCAGAATATGGCGAAATCGCCCGTTACAACGTGGAGGAATTTGTCGCTGACAACGTTATTATCCTGCGCAATGTCCTGGAAGATACCAAACGCCGCCGCACCATGGAAATACTCAAGTTTCGCGGTACCTCCCATCAGAAAGGCGAGTTTCCGTTTTCCGTCATTCCTGGCGAGGGAATCGTGGTCATCGCGCTATCGGCTCTTGAGCTTAAGCAGCGATCTTCCGTAGTGCGAATCACATCGGGTAACACCGAGCTGGATGTCATGTGCGGCAGCGGGTTTTTTCGCGATTCTATCGTACTGGTATCCGGTGCGACCGGTACCGGAAAGACCCTAATGACCACTGGGTTTCTGGCTGGCGGTGCACGAAATGGCGAGCGCAGCCTCATTTTTGCCTTCGAGGAATCCCGTGAGCAGTTAATCCGCAATGCCTCCGGCTGGGGTGTCGATTTCGAGCAAATGGAAAGAGACGGCAAGTTAAAGGTGGTTTGCGAATATCCGGAAGTCGGCAGCATGGAAGATCACTTTATCTCAATGAAAGCTGAAATCGACACATTCAAACCTAATCGTCTTGCCGTGGATAGCCTATCCGCCCTGGAGCGGGTCTCCACCAATAAAAGCTTCCGTGAATTCCTGATAAGCTTCACTTCTTACATCAAGCATCAGGAAATAGCCGGTCTATTTACTGCCACGGCCCCGACCCTTACCGGCGGAACCTCGGTCACCGAGGAGCACATTTCCACCTTGACAGACAGCATCATCCTGCTGCGCTACGTGGAAATGGGCGGCGAAATACGGCGCGGCCTTACTGTACTCAAGATGCGCGGCTCCATGCACGACAAAAACATCCGTGAATTCAATATCGTCGATGGTGAAGGGATGCGAATCGGCCAGCCTTTCCGCCATGTCGGCGGTATATTGACCGGCAATCTCAGGTTTGTTGCTCCAGACGAACTTGACCGCATGTCCAACTTGTTTAAAGACTAGCCATGCCATCCCCCGTTCAACATAAGACATCACTCGCCGAGGCCGTCCATCTCAAGCACTTGATCCATAACAGTGCCGACGGTGCGTTGATTATCAACAACTGTGGCGATGTGGTATTCGCTAATCCAGCCGCCGAGCAACTGTTTGGCCGTTACGGCAACAACCTGATCGGAAAACCCTTCGGATTCCCGGTGGTGGATTCGGATCGCACCGAGCTCGACATACTGCATTCGGATGGCACGATGTGCGTGGCGGAAATGCGGGTTTCTGAGGTCCCCTGGGATGGACGGATGTCCTTTATCGTTACTTTGCGCGACATTACTGATCGCAAGCAGCGGGAAGAGCAGTTGCGCTTATTCAAGCGAGCCGTCACTTGCAGCAATAACGGCATCGTCATTACGGATGCAACCCAGCATGACCACCCGATCACCTATGCCAATCCCGCTTTCGAGCGCATTACCGGCTATAGCGTGGAAGGCGTTGTGGGATGCAACGCCCGGTTTCTACATGAGCCTGAACCCACTCAGCCCGAAGTCGAAATACTGAACAAGGCCATACGCGAACAGCGCGAAGCTAATGTGGTTTTACGCAATTACCGCAAGGACGGCGGACTGTTCTGGAACGGCCTGTATATCGCACCTGTGCAGGATGAGGAAGGCAACATTACCCATTACGTCAGCATTCATAACGATCTCACTGACCTTAAAGAATCCGAACAGCGTGGGCGCTTGGCCGCTCAAGTCTTCGAAAATACCACGGAAGGTATCGTCATTACAGACCTTGAGGCAAAGATCGTCGATATCAACCCGGCATTCACATTAGTCACCGGCTATCAGCGCGAGGAGGTAATTGGCAAAAATCCAAATATTTTGAACTCGCACTGGCAGGATCTGGACTTCTACAAAGCCATGTGGAATACCATCTATAACACGGGGTTGTGGCAAGGGGAAATCTGGAACAAGCGCAAAAATGGTGAAATCTATGCCGAATGGCTGAGTATTTGCACCGTCAAGGACGAGCAGGGTAAGGTGGTCAATTATGTTGGCCAATTCTCCGACATCACTTCGCGCAAAAAAATGGAAGAAGGGTTGCACCACTTGGCTTATTACGATGAGCTCACGCGCCTACCCAACCGCTCCATGTTGCATGAGAACCTGCGTCAAGCCATTGCCAAGTCGCAACGCTACGGCGGTAAACTGGCGTTGATGTTTATCGACTTGGATCGTTTCAAAATCGTCAACGACAGCCTGGGTCACCATATTGGCGACCTGTTGCTCGCCACTGTCGCTCAGCGCTTGAAGGATTGCCTGCGCGAGGGTGATTTTATCGCTCGTCTAGGCGGCGACGAGTTTACTGTGGTACTCGATAATTTTACGGCAAAACAAGAAATTGCTACCACGGCGCAAAAAATCGTCGATACCCTGAGCGTCTCGTTCCTGCTGAATGGACAGGAGGTATTCATCAGTTGCAGCTTAGGCATCAGCGTGTTCCCGACTGATGCCGACACGCTTGAATCCCTGCTGATCTCCGCCGACAGTACCATGTATCGCGCCAAAGAACTGGGTGGCAACAATTACCAGTTTTGTACAGGCAATGCGCTCATTCCAGCGAAAGAGCGTCTGAATCTGGAAAACGATCTGCGGCCGCTGCGAGACAGGAAGTCGAGTAGTCCCCAGAAGCGATAGGGCTGGGCGTTTTCACGAAGCGCTTTTTGCGTAGTGAAAATGCAAAGCATCCCGAAATCGCGTCGAGTCATTGGGAT
>SCST01000636.1 GCA_004299465.1 Methylovulum sp.
CGAACGAGAGACTCAGGACGGCTGGGGCGCCGCAGGCATTAGCGGTCGCGTGATTTTTGCCGCTTGCTTGGGTTGGGAGACCCAAAACAAGCTTTCGCAAAAATAGCGACTCCCCGAGCCTAAAGTCGCTCTTCCCGGAGCCTGGAAAGGCCGGGCCGCTTATTCGGCGGATTGGGACGGTGCTGAAACCAATGTCGAAATAGAACGCCTGTTTGCCGATACCGATGATGCGTCTCTTGCTTGACACTTGTATCGTTTACGACTGGCTGATGGGCGAAATAGCCGATCGTCAATGTGTTGAGCGGGTCCAGGCCGAAGGCGCAATAGTCAGTTCGGTGTCGGTATGGGAAATGGCTTTGCCTTCGGCGCATATCGCCGAAGAGATTGAAGCGCAAGGTTTCCAATGGCTGAATATAACGCCTTACCATGCCCAAACTGTCCTTGAACGGGGTGTTTATCATAAGAATCCTTTTGATCGCTGCTGATCGCCCAGGCAAAATACGAAACCCTGCGCATCGTGACTTATGATGCGGGCTTTCAAGATTATCTCGACGATGTGCTAATCATCGGGAAGTAGTGTGTGCAGGCTAGCCGCCGCCCTGCGTTTCATCATCTTCCGGGTAATCGTAATGCTTCGCGGTGTACGATAACAGCCATATCGATATACTCAATATCGCAATGGCGACGGTAATGGTAAGCAGCAGGTAAAGATGAAAATTATCGGCTACTTTTTGTACATCGATCACCAAATGCCGCGATAACGCCGTGATGGCGATATAGATCAGGAATTGCACGGGCAGGCGGCGGGTTTTGAAATAAATGCCGAGCATCGCGCCTAATTCCAGGTAGATAAACAATTTCAGGATGTCTTCCAGGCCGGTATGCGCCGATTTCAGCATATCGATGTAGTCATGGGTCGCGGACAAGACGATCATCGCGCCGATGCCAAACAGCGCGATATAGTGAAAAGTATCCACCAGGGCATCGCCAATCTTATGGATTAACAGGACGTTGTTGCGCATGATCAGTTTTTTCGCTCGGGTGTCTGTTTTTACAATCTTATGTAAGTTCGTACGCATTGCGTACGCGGCGGCTATTCCGTCTTGAATATCGCCGCGTCAGCATGTTTACTGGTGTTAAAGCCCTTTAACATCGTTTTATCCTTAACGCCGGAAAACTGCGTACCCGCCAAATCGGCGCCGGCAAAATTAGTATCCTCAAGTATGCTGCCCGATAAGTCGGCTCCCGACAAATCCGCTCCCGATAAATCCGCACCGGCAAGATCGACGCCGAACAGCACGGTGTTTTTCAATATCGCGCCGGACAGGTTGGCATGGCGCAGCAGGGCGCGGTTGAGATTGGCGTTGCTCAGGTTGGCACCGGACAGGTTGACATTATTCAGGCTGACCCGCATCAGGCCCATAGGCTGGTTTTGCATATCGACACCCCAATTGGCGTTGCTGAGGTTTGCATGGCTAAGGTTGGAGCGGTCCAGGTTGGCAATAAAGCGGCTGCCGCTTAAGTTGGCGTTGCTTAAATCGGCGCTGCCCATATGTACGCCGAAAATGCTGGTATTGGCAAGATTGGCACCGGACAGGTTGATTTTGGACATGACCGTCAAATCCAGGTTCAGGCCCGATAAATCGCTGTTGCTGAGATTGGCGCGGCGTAAATCGGAACCCCATAAATCGGCGTTTTTAAAATCCAGGCCGGATAAGTCCAGGCCGGTCAGGTCCTTGCGGCGTAAGTCGGCGGGATGGGTTTTGTCGGCCGCGGCCAGGCGTTTTTCTACGGCGGCCCGGTCCAGGTCGGCCGCCGATGCGGGCAGGCAGAGTAGTGCTGATAATAACAGCCAGTAACTATGGATTTTCATGGCGATCCTCATGAGCGTAAATCGATGATGAATGTTGATGTCGAACTTTAGCGGCTGTTGTTGGGGATTGCAATTAAACTTTG
>SCST01000637.1 GCA_004299465.1 Methylovulum sp.
AGCGATCACGCTCCGTAATATGTCCAGTTTTTGCTGATCCGACGCCAGTTGTTCGACAGAGGGCGATTCCGGTGCCGGCATAAGGGCCGGGTTCTGGGTTTGTGCGTAATGGTCAGTGACTTTTTGGTGCTTGAGGTAATCAAGGGCCAGGTTTTTGGCGATGCGAAAAAGATAGCAGCGCGGATGTTCAACCAGTTGTTTTTTGAGTTCCAATGAAAACTTGATGAAACTTTCCTGGACAATTTCCTCCGCTAAGTCCTGGCAGTGGAGTATTTGGAAGACATGATAGATCAACTCGCTTTTATGTTTTAAGTAAAGGTTTTCTATAGTAATGCTCATCTTCTCTTCCGTTGTTGGTATTAAATGATAATTACCCATGAACAGTAATTCGGCTCATCGCAGTGTGAGCGTTTACAAGGTTCGCGAATCTATATAGGCATGTACCAAAAAGCATTTTTTATACCATGTTAAAAAAACCGGTGGATTTATGGTTGGTGCATCACTAATATTATTAACATCAATAGCTTATAAATTATAAATTCGAAATCTTGTAAAATTTACAATCATTCCAGGCTAAGATGAAAATGGGTTTATTAAGTCATTTAGCTCAGTTGCTGTGTTAAATAACCTAGTTTAATTATTTGAAAATCACCTGCTTCCTGAGATTCACGTCGATAATTCACTGAAACTAAATCTGCTTGGGGATACGCTCCCACCTGAAGTTATAACTGAAGCCAGGAGTGCAGGCTTTGCTTGCCCGCCACGCGCCTCGGGAAGTTATTTTTAGCCAAATCCTTAATTTGCCGGATGAGGTAAACCGGGTGTTTAGGCGTCTTAATAAATAGAGGTCGCTCCAATTCATTGAGACCATTTTTATAACGGCTGAATAGTTACAATAAAACAAGGAATAAATGACTATGTTTGGTTTTTTATGGCGTTCGTCGTGGCCCATCATTCTCGCAGCGCTTGTTGCCGGTATCGCCAGCGGATTAAGCAGCGCCTCGTTGATTGCATTGATTAATTCAGCGTTATCGGGACATTTCGAATATGACGCATTGCCCTGGCGGTTCGGAGGCTTATGCGCGATGGTTTTATTGAGCGCTTCGTCATCTTTTTACCTGATCAACAGGCTCAGCCAAAAAGCGACTTATGAACTGCGCATACAGGTCAGCCGGTTAATCCTGGCTGCGCCTTATCCTTATTTGCAAAAGCTGGGCAATCCCGCATTACTGGCTAACCTGACCGAGGATATTACGTCGATTGCGAATGCCTATCAGCTATTACCGGTTTTATGCATCAATTCAGCCGTGGTGGCCGGTTGTATGGCCTATTTGGGCTGGTTGTCATGGCGGCTGGCGTTGATTCTTGGCGGCGTTATCCTGTTCGGCGTTTTGAGTTTTATTTTGCTGAAAGAAATACCCAAAAAGTCGATGGAACGCGCACGCGAAGACTATGGCAAGTTGAATAAAAGTTTTCGCGCACTGACCGAAGGCATAAAAGAGCTGAAATTGCATAGCATCCGTAGCGGCGATTTCATGGAACATTCGCTGGCCGCCAGTGCAGAGTCTTACCGCCGCCATTCGCTATCCGGCTTGACCTTTTATATGCTGTCAAGCCAATGGGTGAACCTGCTGTACTACACAACGATCGGCTTGATCCTTTGCGTATTCCCGCTTTGGCAAACGCTCAGCCAGGATGTCATCCGGGG
>SCST01000930.1 GCA_004299465.1 Methylovulum sp.
CCTGCGGGATTTTGCGCACAGTGACAGGGTGACTATCCCCGCTGAATTGTATGTGTTGGCGGATTTATCGGGTTGTGCGGCCGTAGCGGCCTCGTCGGATGATTATTTAATTCCGTCGTGCATCCTGAATGCGACGGTATCGGGTTTGGTCAGTCGTTCGATTTATGATAAAAAGAAGCTAGGCGCCGACGATTTTCACGGTTGTGTTTATTACGGGCAATTTATCGCGCATGATTTATCGAATTATTTTGTCGACGAAATACTCGCCGCTACCGGGCATATCCGGCAAGAGCCCAAGAGCAGCCGGGATACCGGGTTGAGCCGACACCAGCTGCAACATATTTCCCAAACATTGCTACACCGGATTGCCGAGCGTTATTCCGTAAGCCGGCAGCATTACATCAAGCCAGGCATCGGCGAAGCGACGCGCGTGCTGTTGCGGCGAGAAGCCCGGCTGTTGCTGTTACAGGATTCGGAATCGGAGGCAAGCCTGCATTTACGCTGGTTGGCCGAGTCCCGGGCAGTCCCGGTAGAGCTTTGTAATGATTTACCGTATTGCGCCGTGGCGTTAATTAAAGAGATGCACAATGACTAGACAATATACCACCATGCCGGAGCCATTTTCGCCGTGGTTTTTAGGCGCGCCGCTTTATATGCCGGCGCATCGCCTTGACCTGATGGATATTGCCAATGGCGAGAAACTGCCCGCGCTACGCTCAATGATTTTTTGTACCGAGGATGCCGTATCTTACCGCGAAATTGACAGCAGCCTGCGCCATCTGGGTTTATGCCTGCAAGGCTTCAGGGATACGCCCGGCCGCTTCCGCTTTATTCGCGCGAGGAATCCCGAGATCCTGGCGCGCTTGCTGGAGCTTCCCGGCATTGAAAAAATTGACGGCTTTGTCTTGCCGAAATTCAATGAAGATGTATTTGACGCTTACTTCGATCAATTACAAGGCACGACATTCAAGGTCATGCCGACGCTGGAAACCAGGGAGGTGTTCGATTATACGGCGATGTGCGCGTTGCGCC
>SCST01000075.1 GCA_004299465.1 Methylovulum sp.
GTTCAGGTAACGCAGGAAGCCGCTGGGTTCAAGGATGGCAACCAGGTCGGTGGTCGCCTCCAGAATCGCGACCAGTTGGGCGCGCGCTTCATCGGCTCGAACCCGCTCGGTAATATCCCTGCCTGTTGATACGAAATGCGTGATATGTCCCTGATCGTTTTTTAATGGCGAGATGACTTTTTCCTCGTGGAATAACTGGCCGTTTTTGCTGCGATTGATCAAAACGCCCCTGAAGACGCCGCCTGCATTCACCGTTTCCCACAAGTGCCGGTAATTTTTATCGTCTTCGTAACCGGAACTGATCAGCGATGGCGTCTGGCCCAGCGCCTCGGCACGCGAGTAGCCGGTGAGACGTTCGAAAGCGGGATTGACATATTCGATATATCCTGACGGGTCGGTGATATAGACGCTATCGGCAGCCTGTTCCACGACCAACGACAGTTTGCGTAACGATTGTTCCGCCTGGCGGCGTTCCCGGCGTCGCATGGCTTCTTGGAGTTCGCGTTTTGTCGCAACCGCAAGGCGCGTGAGATTATCCTTCATGACATAGTCTTGGGCGCCGGCCTTCATCGTTTCCACTGCGGTTTCTTCGCCGATGGTTCCCGAAACAAAGATTACCGGTATATCAGAATCGTGCCGGCGAATAATTTCAAGTGCCTGCATGCCGTTCAAATGCGGCATTGAATAATCCGAAAAGACAATGTCCCAGGGGCGCTGCAATATCTCGGACAGCGCGGGTTCCGTATCAACCCGCCGCCAATCGACGGCGAATCCGTCCGCCTGCAGTTGGCAGGCGAGCAGCTGCGCATCGTCTTCAGAATCCTCGACAATCAATGCGCGTAGCGGCTGCGGTTTATCCATGACTTTCTGCATATCTTTTCTCCGCTTAACGCCATGGCGACTGATTGAGCAGCAACCAGTAAAGCCCCAATTGGCCCGCGACGCGGACGAACTCGTCAAAATCGACGGGTTTGCGAACATAACTATTGGCGCCCAGGCTATAGCCTTTGAGGCGGTCTTCGTCTTCATTCGACGACGTCAGCAAGACTACCGGCAATAAGCGGGTACGCTCGTCGGCGCGGATGCGCCGCAGGACTTCGAGGCCGCCGATCTTGGGCAGGTTCAGGTCCAGCAGCACGACCGCCGGCAAATCATCAGGGTCGCGCCCGGCATAGGCGCCGGTGCCGAACAGGTAATCCAGCGCCTCGGCGCCGTCGCGCGCGACGACGACGTGGTTGCTGATCTTATGTGTCTCCAACGCATGCAGCGTCAGTTCTTCGTCATCCGGGTTGTCTTCTACCAGGAAAATAGCCTTGCTGTTCATAACGCCTCCGACGGTTCCAGGGTAAAATAAAAACAGGCGCCTTGCCCGACTTCGCTTTCTGCCCAGATGCGCCCGGCATGCTTGTGGATAACCCGTTGCACGGTTGCGAGTCCGATTCCCGAGCCGGGAAACTCGTTAGTGCTGTGCAAGCGCTGGAAGGGGCTGAACAGTTTTTCAGCAAAGTTCATATCAAAGCCGGCGCCATTGTCGCGCACAAAATAGACGGGGATTTTAGCGTGCGCGTCAATACCGAATTCAATGCAGGCATCGTTGCGCTTGCCGGTAAATTTCCAGGCATTACCGAGCAGGTTGACGAGTACGATACGCAGCAATTTGGCATCACACTGGGCGATCATATCCGTTTGCACCGAGCAGTGCACGATACGTTGCGGTTCATTCCTGCGCAGCTCTTCCAATACCTCGCCGGCGAGAGCGCTTAAGTCGATAGTATGGTGCTTCAGTTCAGTTCGGGTGATCCGCGACAACTGAAGCAGGTCATCGATCAGCGACGACATGCGCTGGGCCGCCGCACGCACGCGGTTCAGGCGGTCGCGTCCCTTGTCGTCGAGACGCTCGCTGTATTCGTCCAGCAATATGCGGCTGAAACCGTCCACGGAGCGT
The DNA here is from genome assembly GCA_004299465.1 of Methylovulum sp. GTDB lineage: Bacteria > Pseudomonadota > Gammaproteobacteria > Methylococcales > Methylomonadaceae > Methylovulum. The sequence continues at coordinate 1,946 of SCST01000075.1, forward strand.
AGCGGTGCGCGCAGGTCATGGGAAACGGAATAGCTGAAGGCTTCAAGCTCGCGGTTGACGGATTCCAGTTCCATCGCCCGGTTGCGTAGCGCGATGTTCAACTGTTGGATGACCCGTTCAGCTTCCTTGCGCTTGCTGATGTCTTCGACGATGCCGTAAAAATAGGGATTGCCGGCTTTGTCGTGCTTAACGGTCGTGGTAAACGAGGCATGGAACTCCCGGCCCTGCAAGGTTTGCATCGGTATTTCTTCGTCATTGACAAAACCCTGTTGCAGGATTTTATCGTTAAACGCCTGGCAACTGTCAGGGTCTTTGTGAAAATGGCTGAGAGGGT
>SCST01000638.1 GCA_004299465.1 Methylovulum sp.
GTTACCTTGTGTTGGCGCGCGGCGCTGGCGATCGCGTCAATGTCGGCGGCATTCAGCGCCATGGGTTTTTCGCACAAGACATGCTTGCCGTGTTCGATAGCGCGTAATGTCCATTCGGCGTGCTCGTGATTGGCAAGAGGCAGGTACACGGCTTCGATAGCGTCGTCAGCCAGCAAGGCGTCGAGATGGTCGTAAGTGCGTGCCAGTTGCCCTGGCGCATACTGCGCCAGCGTTTCTGCAGCGGCGCCGGGGCGGCGGCTGGCAATGGCGAGCAATTCGGCATTGGCTGCTTCAACAATAGCGGGCAGCATGCGTTCATTGATGCGCGCCGCGCCTAAAATACCCCAACGCAGTTTCGGTTCGTTAGTCATTATTGTCTCCTGTTGTTTGGGCGCTGGCAAAAGTGAAATATTGTACGTCAGGCTGTGTGCGTTATTACTTGCGGAAAAACAGGTTGATGATGACCGTTAAAACGATGCTGATGATGAACATCGATGTAATCGGGATAAACACCTGCTTGTTTTCACCGTCAATTCGAATATCGCCCGGCAATTTACCGAACCAGTTTACCAGCCAAGGCGCATAATGCATAACCAGCCCGGTAACGAATAGGATAAAGCCGATGCTGGCCAGTAATTTTCCAATGGTCATCGCGTCACTCCAGTTAAAATGAATAGCTGTCTCCATCAATTTTAAATTAAAGTTCATGGCTTGCCCGATAAATAATTCCTTTTTTGTTTATCGGGCAGGCCTGATTCCACTGAGGGAAAATACCAATGACTATTCATCATGCCGCGCCAAGACCTAAGCGCCAAACCTTGTATGTATTACTGGCGCTGGTACTGGGCATTATCGCCGGAGAAGCGCTGAACCTGGGTTTCGGCGGGGTAGGGCAGGCGGCCAACAATCCGGTGTTGTTGCAAATTACCGAAAGCCTGTCCGTATTGACCGATGTTTTCATGCGCTTGATCAAGATGATTATCGCGCCGCTGGTTTTTGCCACGCTGGTGGTCGGTATGGGCAAGATGGGCGACGGGCAAACGGTGGGACGCGTCGGCGGCAAGGCGATGCTGTGGTTTATTTCCGCATCGCTCATCAGCCTGCTGCTGGGCATGTTGTTGGTCAACCTGTTTGCACCCGGAGAGAACCTACATATGGATTTGCCGGCTATCGGTGCAGAAACCGGTTTGCAAAAAACCTCGCCATCCTTTGGGGGTTTCGTATCTCATATTTTCCCAAAAAGCATTATTGAAGCGATGGCGGATAATGAGATCCTGCAAATCGTCGTGTTTTCGGTATTCTTCGGAGTCGCCTCAGCCCATCTTGGCGAACTCGCCGAACCCATGCTCAAAACACTGGATTCGCTGGGTCATATCATGCTGAAAGTTACGACTTATGTGATGTATTTTGCGCCGGTAGCGGTTTTTTCGGCGCTCACGGCGGTCATCGCGAAACAGGGTTTGGGTATGCTCAAATCATACGGCGTGTTTATCGGGGAGTTTTATCTCGGCTTGCTGTTGCTTTGGGTGCTGCTGGCGAGTTTCGGCGTGCTGTTTCTCGGGGCACGGCGCGTACTTTCGTTGTTTCGCCATATCCGCGAACCTGCGTTATTGGCGTTCGGCACCGCCAGTAGCGAGGCGGCATACCCTAAGCTGTTACAGCAATTGGAGCGTTTCGGTTGTGAGGAAAAAATCGCCGGCTTTGTGCTGCCGCTGGGTTATTCGTTTAACCTCGACGGCAGCATGATGTACATGACGTTTGCGGTATTGTTTATCGCGCAGGCTTACGGTATCGATATGCCGCTGGACCAGCAATTGTTCATGCTGCTGGTGCTGTTGTTCACCAGCAAGGGTGTTGCCGGTGTGCCGCGCGCGTCGCTGGTCGTCATTTCTGCAACCTTGTCTATGTTTCATATTCCCGAAGCCGGTTTGCTGCTGCTGTTGGGTGTCGACCAGATCCTCGACATGGGGCGCAGCGCCAGCAATGTTTTCGGTAACAGCCTGGCCGCCGCAGTCGTGAGCCGTTGGGAGCGGGCGTTGAAATGACCGCTCAGCGTAAAAACCGCCCGCCGCTAATATCGATCAATGCGCCGTTAATATGCGATGACATATCGCTGGCGAGAAACAGCACCGAACTCGCGACTTCTTCGGCAAACGTGTTGCGGCCCAGCGGCGTTTGCCTGCGGTAGTTCTCGAGCATTTCCGGCGTCGAGTGGATTTCATGGTGCTGGGTTTCCACGGTGCCGGGCATGACCGAGTTGGTGCGCACCTCTGGGGCGAGTTCTTTCGCCAGGGTATGCGTAAACACCATCAAGCCGCCTTTCGCTGCGGCATAAGCACCGGCCCCGTTAGCCCCGCCGGTCTGCACGGACAGCGACAGGATATTGACGATACGGCCGCTGCCGCTTGCGCGTAAATGCGGGATGGCGCGGCGGGTCAGTAAAAATGCGCTGCTCAGGTTAAGGTCCAGCGATTTGTTCCAGTTCTCCAGCGTGCAGTCTTCGATTTTTGCCCGTTTGACCAGGCCTCCGCTGTTGTTGACCAAAATATCCAGGCGGCCTGTTGCATCGACCAGTTTATCGACGACGGCATTGGCTTCGGACTCAGAAGTTAAATCGCCGGGTAATAGCAGGGCTTTGATGTTGAGTGCCGTTAATTCGGCAAGCAGGCTCTCGGCGGCTGTTTTACTGGAATAATAGTGCAGGCCTATCATTGCGCCGGCTCGCCCCAATGCCAACGCCACGGCGCGGCCTATGCCGACGCCCGCGCCGCTGATTAACGCGGTTTTGCCGCTTAAGTCGAAGGTTTGTTCAGGTATCATGTCGCTGCTCCTGGATAATTACCCGGTTTTTCTCCGGTAAAATTCAATTCGATCCTGATGCCGGCAGGATCGAAGACGAAGATTTGCGTCATTTCAGGCGGAGACCTGAAGTCGATGGTGTACGGGATGGCATTGCGGGCCAGGGTTTCAAGGCAGGCATCGACTCCCGAACAGCTCAGCGCGACATGGTTGAACGGCGTGTCGCTGCCCGGATAAGGCGGTGCTTCCACGACCGAGACGTGGATGATGGCCGTCTCTTTGCAATATAACCACGCGCCGTTACGTTTTGAAACGGCGCGCATACCTTGTTTCAAGCCAATGATGCGCTCATAAAACGCCACTACCTCCGCCAGCTTCTCGGAGGTGGTGACGATATTGATATGGTTTATCCCTGATATTTTCATGCCTTAAGAATCCTTGATGTCTGTAATCGCTTATTCGGCCTCTTCAGGCTCAACGGTTTCGGTTTTACCGAGGTTTTTTATTTTTTCCAGCACTTCCTGGGCATGGCCTTCCGGCGTTACACCGTAGATGACATCGGCCAAGACGCCTTGTTTATCGATGATGAAGGTCGAGCGGAAAACAGCCATGCTTTTGACGCCTTCTTTTTCCCTTTCCCGCCATACGCCATAGTTTTCGCACAGCTCGCCGCTGGTGTCGGCAAGCAATTCGACCTTCAGGCCGAATTTTTTTATGAAATCGGTATGGCTTTCGCAAGAGTCTTTGCTGACGCCGATAATAACGGTGTCCAGATTCGCAAATTCATCGGCGAGCTGGGTAAATTGATTGGCTTCTATCGTGCAACCGGGCGTGTCGTCTTTAGGGTAAAAGTAGAGCACAATATTTTTTTCCCCTGCGTAATCAGTCAAACTGACCAGCTGATTATTTTGGTTCAATGACCTGAACATGGGTGCATTTTGTAGTTTTTCTAACATAAGAACTCCTCATCAAACTGACGGATTATGGGAACGGATAACGCCACACACGTAATGGCGTAAGCGGCATCATAGTGAGCCGTTGTGTGAATGTCCAGCCCTTAAATTGTAAAAATTATTCAATGACTTATCGCTGAAAAACCTTTTTTGTAGAGGGGTTTTCAGCGCCGCGGCAAAACAGCCTGCCGGGCTATAAAATTAACTTGATACGGGTCGGAAAGCGTTTACCGGGCTGTAACTGTTCAGATCCTTGCCTGAAGCGTGCTGCGCGCGCCTTCTCCGGCGTGTGGATAACCTGCCAGTCCGTTGATGGCGCGCGCAGCACGCCCTACAGCAAGGGGCTGAATAATTACACCGGGCAACATGGCAAGCACCGGCATATTAGCAGTACCCTTGCGCGATCAAGCAAGCCGTTTCCAAGTGCGCGGCAAGGCGGCCATCAGAAACCACCTGTTTGCCGCTTTTTGTGTAGATACCTGTGCCCGGCGGGTCAAAGCGTCCCGGAGATAAGCCAGCGTTTCTGGAACTCATCGGCCGGCAGTGGAGGCGATAGATAATAGCCCTGAATCTCGTGGCAGCCGTAAGACTGTAATAGTGCAAGCTGGGCTTCGGTTTCTATGCCTTCGGCGACAACTTTCATATTCAGCACTTGCCCCAGGGAGACGATGGTCTTGATAAAGGCCGCCTCGCTTGATGCGGGGTCGCCGGTGTAAGCCTGAATGAACGAGCGGTCGATTTTAAGGGTCTGGATGGGCAATTTTTGCAAATACGATAAAGATGAATAGCCGGTGCCGAAGTCGTCCATAGCTACATGAATACCGCGCTCGCGGATTTGCTGCAAGCGTTCGGTCGCTTTTTCGATGTCGTGCATGACCAGGCTTTCGGTCACTTCCAATTCGATCCATTCGGGAGCCGTCCGGGTTTCAGCCAGGATGCGGTCCAGGACAATAATAAAATCATCGGCCAGCAGTTGCCGGGGCGAGAGATTGATCGCAATTCTGAACCCCGCGCATTGTCTTGCCCATATATTGGCCTGCAGACAGGCTGTTTTGAGTATCCAGGTCCCGAGCGGGATGATCAACGCCGTTTCTTCGGCGATAGCAATGAAGCGGTCGGGCGGCACCATCCCGAAACCCGGACGCCGCCAGCGCACCAGCGCTTCGGCGCCGCTTATCCGGCTTAACGTGCAATCGGCTTTGGGCTGGTAATAAAGCTGGAATTCTTCCCGTTCTATCGCCAGCCGCAAGGCGTTTTCCAATAACAGCCGCTGGCGCGCGGCCTCATTCATGCCTGCTTCGAAGTATTGGAACATGCCGCGTCCTTTGGCTTTGGAGGCATACATCGCAGTATCCGCATGCTTGGTCAATGTATAGAAATCATTGCCGTCATCGGGAAATACGGCGATGCCGATGCTGGCGCCGATGTACACCGTATGCTCTTTAATAAGCATGGGCTGAGTTATTGCGTTGACAAGTTTGCGGGCAAGTTCGGTGGCGTCGCTAATGCCGGTCAGGCCGGGCAGGATGATGGTAAATTCGTCTCCGCCGAGACGGGCAACGGTGTCTGTCTTGCGCAGGCAGCCTTGGATACGTGTCGCGATGATCTGCAATAAACGGTCGCCGGCCCAGTGCCCGAGCGTGTCGTTGATGTTCTTGAAATGGTCCAGGTCAAGAAAGAACAACGCGAGACGGGTGTTGTTGCGTTGCGCCGAAAAGAGCTCATGCTCAAACCGGCTCTTGAACATAAACCGGTTGGGGAGGCTGGTGAGCACATCATAGTACGCGAGTTGCTTGAGTTCCTGTTCCGTTTGTTTCTGGTGGCTGATGTCCGAAAAAATGGCGACATAATGGGTTAGCCGGCTTTGTTCATCGGTGACGCCATTAATGCTGAGCAACATCGGGCAATAGTTGCCGTTTTTACACAGGTTCCAAATTTCCCCTTTCCAGGCCCCCTTGCTCAATAGCGCTTGCCATAAGTCTTCGTAGAAAGCCTGGTCGTGCAGTTTCGATTTCAACAAGCGCGTGCTTTGGCCCAGCACTTCGGATCTTTGGTAACCGGTGATTGCGCAGAATGCGGCATTGACCTCCAGGATAGTGCCTTGCGGGTCGGTGATGAAAATCGCTTCGCTACTGCTCTCAAAGACTTTGGCGCTCAGCCGCAGACGGGTTTCCCGGTTTTTCAACTCGGTGATGTTCAAGGCCGTCACAACCGCGCCTTCCAGTTTGCCTTGCTCCGAATGCAGCAAACTGCTCTTCAGCCAATAGACGGCTTTCGGTTTGTCCCTGTGCTTACCCAGCAGTGCATGTTCACCGCTGTAGTACCCGGTAAGTCGGATAGTTTCCAATAACGCGGACTTGAGCTGCCAGGGCAAAGCCGGTAAATGCCCGGCAAGCTGCTGTTGTTCGGCGGCGCTCAGCAAGTCGTCGATGCCGGTTCCCAATAATTCGGCTTCGGACAGCTCGAGTTCGCGCTCCACTGCCGTA
>SCST01000076.1 GCA_004299465.1 Methylovulum sp.
CATTTTTTAAAAACCGCCACCTTGAAGGGCGGTTTTTAAAAAATGGGGAAACCAACCCAACAACCGGGTAATTGGGGATTTGTTCAGCGATTCCCTAAAAGGCGGATTTTCCTTATCCGCCCTCCGAACATCAGTTCACTTCATCCTTGAAATTACTTTTCCCGGCCTACTTGGCGACTGCTGTCACATAGCTGGAGTAATCACTGACCTTGCCGTCCACTACCGAAATCATCTTGTAATAATAGGGGTTTGAAGTCCAACGGAACGAAAAGTAACGCTAGCTTCTATCGTGATTCATCTTTGATTATTTAAAGGCCTTAGCTTACCTTTTGAAATGAGATCAGTGAGTACAAAAGAATAGTGCCCCAACATATTTATGTGTGAATGTAGCAATGGGGACAGCCTAGAAAAATCTCCTTCATTGATAGGGATACCCTGGCCTTTCATATGATTTAAAGCCGATTCCATGTATAGGGTATTCCAAAGCACAACGGCATTGGTGACAAGCCCTAAAGCGCCGAGTTGATCTTCTTGGCCCTCGCGGTAACGTTTGCGAATTTCACCTCGTTGACCATGACAAATTACTCTGGCAACGGCGTGCCTGCCTTCGCCACGATTAAGCTGCGTTAAGATTCGACGACGATATTCCTTGTTGTCTATGTAATTCAGCAGATAGATGGTTTTATTGATGCGCCCCACTTCAATAATCGCTTTGGCCAGACTTGAAGGCCGTTCGCTTTTGAGCAATGAACGAATCAGTTCTGACGCCTGGATGGTGCCTAGTTTAAGCGAACCGGCAATACGCAACATGTCATCCCAATGTTGCGTAACGCGGTTCATTTTCACGTTATTTCTGGCGAGCTTATCAAGTGCGCCATAATCGGCATTCACATCAATACGCCAAAAAACAGATTCCCCTGCGTCGGCTAAACGCGGTGAAAACTGATAACCCAGCAGCCAAAAAAGCCCAAAAATCATATCGCTCGACCCTGCAGTGTCCGTCATGATTTCAGTGGGGTTTAAGCTGGTTTGCTGTTCCAGCAAGCCTTCCAAAACAAAAATTGAATCCCTCAATGTTCCGGGGACGACAATCCCGTGAAAGCCAGAAAACTGGTCGGATATGAAGTTGTACCAAGTGATCCCTCTTTCCGAGCCAAAATATTTTTTATTGGGCCCTGAGTTGATGGTTCGGACGGGCGTCACAAAGCGCATGCCGTCCGCCGATGCAACTTCACCCCCGCCCCAAGATTTTGCCAATGGTATGTTTGTGTGATAATCGACCAGCTGACTATTGGCGCTCGTCAATGTTTCAGCACGCAGGTAATTTTGCTTCACCCAGTTTAGCCTATGACGCGTTAAGGCCGGTATATTGTGTTTTATCAAGGGCTCAATGCCGATATTGCAGGCCTCGGCTATCAACACGGCACAAATACTTATGGCCAGATCGTCAGCACGCGCATTGGATTCACTGACATGCGTGAACGTATCGGCAAAACCGGTGTGCGCATGGATTTCCAAAAGCAACTCGGTCAAATCAATAGGCGGCAGAAAACTCGTGACTTGCAGCCGCAACTGGATCAGGCTTGGCGGCTCCTCCAATTGGTCAAGGTTAGTGATGGTCAACGTTGGGGTGTCATCGACGGTCTCAATCCGCACGGTATCATTTGTGGAAAAGTTCGCTTCGGCTTGTTTATAGGCATTATCGAGGGATGATGACAAGTTTTTGGCAGCCTCATCGGCCGTCAGCGAATGACCAAGCGCCCGACAGATTTGCAGTTTGCTGGCTTCCCAGTGTTCGCCTTGTAATAGTTTTGCCCTGGGATCGCTCCAGCGGTCGCTGGCTTCAACATAAATGTCACGACGCCGCAGATTATCTTGTAACCTGTCCAATACGCACAAGGTATAAGCTTGCTTGTTTACCTGGCCATCCTTATTAAAAACTAAGCGCCGCCAAGATTTTGAAACCATATCAACCGGGGGATCTTTCAGGGCGAGCTGCCGTTTACTATCCAATTGGCGTAAATAATTGAGTGCTTCAAGCAAGCTTGTTCCGGCTGGAGCAGCTTTGAAATCTATTTTATCCAACAGATGCGGCAAAAAACGGCGAACCCTGCCATATTGCTCGACCATTTCGTCATAATAATTGTTGTCCGGTGCCCGTGCCAATTCATTAATGGTGGTAATAGATTGAAGCATATTCTCTTTTGGTATTTTTGTGAAAAGAGCATCACGCAAATCATTATCGCTACCTGCGCCATTCAACATAAAAGCACAGGCTTCCGCTAAAATGAGCGCCGACCTATCCAAGTCTTTCAAGGTACGCAAACGTTTTTTACGCCCATTTTTTTTGGCCTCAGCGGTCACTTGAGGGATCAGCAAATCAAGTACGTCAAGCGCATCGTCGAGCGCGGCTATTTCAAAAGCATAAACAAAAGCAACAAGGGTTGCGATGCGCCTCTCCTCTGGCAAGCGTAAAATTTTATGCAGGGAGGCCATGCCGACATAACGGGCCAGATTTTTTAACCTAATCAGCGGAATATGCTTTAATCTGAGCGTATGGACACCAAAGTCACGAAGCTCAACATAGCGATTAATCGCAGCGGTAAGTGATGGCCCACTGATGCTGACAGGGCCACGGCGTAACAGATCAAATTTTGAAGACCCGGCGCCATCTGGCACTTTTAAAAGATCCTTCAGTCTTGATTTTTGAGCATCATTGGGCAAAGCAGCCAAACGTTGCCACAACCGCTTGTTAGTCCTTTCCCTAATTTCTGAGATCAAACGCGAAAGTGTCGTTGCGCCAGGCAAAAGGACTTTATTATCAATCAGCCAGGCCGTTGCAAAATCAAACATGACGCTGGGGCGTTCATTGCTGATCCACGAACGGGCATAAAGTATGCGGCTTAGCTTGAACCGCCAAGCAAAGCCATTGAAATCATGGTAGCCATATCTATCTTGTATTTCAGCGCTATGTGCATAACGGGTAGGTTTCCGCTCCAAGTATTTATACAGGCAGCCACTGTCTATGTCGCCAATTTGATGTGCCACAAAAGCACAAACACCGGGCGGCACGTTAGTTGGGTCGGTCAGGAAGGTGCCCAAAAAACGCACTGTTGTCAGTTGCAGCGCGAAACCTAACCGATTATGATCCCAACGCCGATTGTTGATTATCGAAATATCAGCATTGTCCAAATGGAAATATCTGGCAAGTTGATTGTCATTGGGTTCACCAAAAAACAATCCGTAATGGCTTCGTTGTTCTTTCGTAAGGAATTCTATTGGCATTACGTTTGAAATGGGGAGTCAAAAAAACGAGCGTTTATCTTACGGTCAAAAATTCGCCCCTTTGATCAGGAAAGAGCACAAGAAAACTCATTGAGAAAATCAAAACAAGATTCAATGCCTTGATTTTGCTTTTCTTGTCCTGCCTGTTACTCATTTACGAAGGAATCCTTACCGTCCCCCTAGTACCCACGCCTTAAAATATATCGGATAATATCACCTTTTCATCCGACTAACACACCGCATGGCACGCCCGTTATCCCCGCTGAAGCTAAACACAGAACAACGCGATCTCATA
>SCST01000639.1 GCA_004299465.1 Methylovulum sp.
AGAAAGCCGTGAAATTGTCCTTTATCTTTTTGTCGAGTGTTCCGGTAAAGCCCTGCATGAACGATTTATACGGATTCATCCTTTCAGCGAGTGCAGACGAAATAATTATAATCCGGTAACTATTCAGCCCCTTGCTAAAATTATCCATTGTAGGGCGCGCCGCGCGCGCCACCCGCAGCTAAATACGTTATTCAAGCATCGGGAAAGGCGCGCACGGCGCGCCCTACGCCTCAAATAAATTAAGGAGGGACTGAATAATTACATAATCCGAACAACAAGACAGCTAACACACTACAGCTATTCCGGTTAGGATATGAGGCTAAAAATAATGTCGGGAAGTTGTTTTTAGCCCTATCTTTTAAATTAAAAGGCTGCCCATGTCTCTAAAAAATATACCCATAAGAAGTAAATTGCTGTTGATGTTAATTCTGCCGATGCTGAGTATTGCCGGATTCAGTTCACTGATGGTTGTTGAAAAATTTACACGATATTCAACATCAAAGACCTTGATTAAAGACGGCGAATTTTTTGCTGAAATCGGCGCAGTTGTCCACAGTTTGCAAAAAGAACGCGGTACAACCGTAGGGTTTATCAGCAGCCACGGAGAAAAAATGGCGGACAAGCTGCCGGGCCTGCGCGCCGAAAGTGACAAAACGCTGCAACCGTTAATGGCTGATATGAATCTTCGCATCACCGAAGGTAAGGAAGGCATAGTCAACACGGTTACGCAATTACAAAAACTCGCGGCATTGCGCAAACAAGCCGATCAATTCGCCATCGACGGCTTGGCCGCCGCCGGGCAATACACAGCGATTATTCAATCCTTGCTCGAATTGTCGAGCAACATCAGCAAGATTGTTAAAGACGATGAAATTATGCGTGGTGCCAATACTTATTCGGCGTACCTGAATATGAAGGAACGGGCGGGACGGGAACGCGCCGTATTATCCGGCGTTTTTGCAATGGATAAGCTGGGCTTGGCGCACTTGCTGAAAATATCGGCAAACTTCGGTGAGTATAGCGCCAGTTTCAGTCAATTCACGCAACTTGCAAGGCCTGAACAAATTGCTTTTCATGCTAAAACAGTATCGGGAAAAGCGATTGATGAAGTCGACAGGTTGCGCAAACTAGCCTTGCAATCACAGTTAGACTCCGCGCTCGGCGTAGACAGCAATTATTGGTTTGATAGGGCGACGCAGCGCATTAATGCGATGAAAACGGTGGAAGATAAATTAGTCGCCGATTTACAAGCCAGCGCAAAAACGATTGAAACGAATGCACTAACCGCGTTAACGGCCAATATTGCCGGCACCGCCATCGTGTTTATCGCGACCTTTATTTTGGTGCATTTAATCACCCGTGCGATTACAAGGCCACTGATAATGATGAAAGATATTATCGTCGACGTCGACAAAACGGGTGATTTCTCCAAAAAAATCGATTATCAATCCGCGGATGAGATCGGGCAAACGGCACAAGCATTCAATAACATGCTTGCCGCATTGCAAACCGCATTGCAAGAGACCAATTCAGTCATGGGCGCGCTGGAACAGGGTAATTTTGATGTCCGTATCAAGGTCAACGTCAACGGTGATTTAAACCGTTTAAAGGGAATGGTCAATTCAACTGTTGAAGAATTGGCGCTAACCATCTCGGCGTTAAATCAGGCCATGTTGGCCTTGCGCAATGGCGATTTTTCAAAACGTGTCGGTACCGAGGTGAAAGGGGAATTTAAACAGGCCGTCGATAACGCCGTGTCGGCGGAAAAAGCCATGCATGCGATGTTTGGCGATATCGGCCGCGTCATGGAGCGCATTGCCGTAGGCGACATCAGCCACCGCGTTACAGTTGAAGGGCGCGGCGAGCTGTCTCTATTAAAAGACAACATCAATCTGACCCTGGATGCGCTGGAAAGCTTGAATGATATTGTCCGCGTCGCCGATGCACTGGCGCAAGGCGATTTAACCCAATCGATACATAAAACCTATCCCGGTATTTTCGGCAAAGTCACGACAAGCATTAACCATACGGCAAGCAATTTAAAACAATTGATCGGTAAAGTTCATGATGCTTCAAACCTGATAAGTCATGCCGCCAAAGAAATTGCCGCGGGCAATAACGATTTGTCATATCGCACCGAAGAACAAGCGGCCGGCCTGGAACAAACCACTGCGAGCATGCAGGAATTGACGGCTACTGTACAACGAAACAATGCCCATGCCGCACACGTCAATCAACTCGCCGAACAGTCGGCAACTATCGCGACGCGCGGCTTTTCAGTGGTCAACTCGGTGGTTGACACGATGAAGGATATTAATCAGTCTTCCCACCGGATCGTCGATATTATTTCGGTCATCGATGAAATCGCCTTTCAAACCAATATCCTGGCGTTAAATGCCGCCGTCGAAGCCGCCCGCGCCGGCGAGCAGGGCAAAGGTTTTGCCGTGGTTGCCACTGAAGTGCGGAATTTGGCGCAACGCGCGAGTAAGGCGGCCGACGAGATTAAGCAATTAATCAATGATTCGGTTGAAAAAGTCGGTGCCGGTAGTCGATTAGTTTCCACGGCAGGGCAAACGATGGATGAAATAGTCCATTCCATCCGTAATGTCACAAGCATTATTGCAGAAATTACGAGCGCATCGGCCGAGCAAACCACGGGGATCGGGCAAGTCAACCAGGCAATCCGGCAAATGGATGAGGTGACGCAACAGAATGCCGCATTAGTCGAACAAGCCGCCGCTGCTGCTGAATCGCTGGAAGAGCAAACGCGTGAACTGTCGCTGTCGTTGAGTGCGTTTAGGGTTTAGGGATGAGTATGATGCGCTTATGCAGGTGTGGGTTTACGTATGCCTTTCATGCCCCAGAGGGTACAGAGGGTATCCGCACGATGCAAACCTGTCGCACTTACAGATGCCGTAACTATTCAGATCCTTACCTGAACGCGTGCTGCGCGCGCCTTCTCCGGCTACAGCAAGGGCCTGAATAGTTACCCATTGCCGAACTTGTTTCATGCTTATTCCTCAGAGAAGCAGCATTTACCCTTCGATATCTATTGGTTTAAGGAATAATGTGGACAAACGAATCCTCAGCGAACGCGACATTTGCACAAAATTCATCACCCCGGCTATCCAAAAAGCGGGTTGGCAGCAACAGGATTTTCGTGAAGAAGTAAGGCTCACCGATGGTCGCGTCATGGTGCGTGGCAATCTGGCGGCACGTATCAAAAACCCGGATGTCAAAGGCGGCCCCAAACGAGCCGATTATGTCCTTTACGCCTGCTCCAGCCTTCCCAACCCCGTCATCGCCACCACCTCCAAATTGCTGACCACAGGCGTCGATGCCAAAACCTGCAAGCTCATCGTGCTGGACCAGAACATCAACTCGATGACCGAATTCAAACAGATCATCGGTCGCGGCACCCGTTTGCGTGAGGATTACCAAAAGCTTTACTTCACCATCATGGATTTCAAAGGGGCGACGCGTTTGTTCGCAGACCCTGACTTCGATGGCGAGCCGGTAATCATCTACGAACCCAAACCGGATGAGCCTGTGGTTCCGCCTGACGAGCTACCCACAACCACGGGCAAGCCCACGCCGCTGGATGGAGGCACTAACGGTGAAATTGACGAAGGTGCTGCTCGTGTCGGCGAAGGCCGCACCAAGTATGTGTTGGACGATGTCGATGTGCGTCTTGCCGTTGAGCGCTCGCAATACCTGGATGCAGACGGTAAACTCATCACCGAAGACTACCGCGTCTTACTGAAGGACGACATCAAAAAATCATTGCAAACCCAGTTCGGCTCGCTGACCGATTTCTTGCGGCGCTGGTCAGAGTCCGAACGCAAGCAAGCTATACTCGACGAACTCAAGGATCAGGGCATACCGTTGGAAGTTTTGCAGCAAGCCGTCGCTAACGGTGATGAGTTGGATGTATTTGATCTGGTCGCTCATGTCGCCTTTAACCAAAAGCCACTGACGCGCCGCGAACGCGCCAACCAAGTCAAAAAGCGCGATATATTCGGCAAATACGGCGAACAGGCACGGAGAGTATTGGAAGCCCTGCTGGATAAATTCGCCGATCACGGTGTGCAGGACATCGAAGACAGCAAAGTGCTGGAATTACCGCCCTTCGACCAAATCGGCACCAAAACCCAAATCCGGCGCGGCATTTTCGGCAGCACCGAGAACTACGCACAGGCCATACAAGAGCTGGAGCAAGCCCTCTACGACGAAACTTTGCAACAAAAATCGGCCTGATCCGCAAAACCTAAACCCATCCCGCTATAAAACAAAAGAACGGAAAACATGAATATCAGCAGTACCATAAAATCCATCCAGGACATCATGCGCAAAGACGACGGTGTCGATGGCGACGCACAGCGCATCGGCCAGCTGACCTGGATGCTGTTCCTCAAAGTCTTCGACCAGCGCGAAGAAGAATGGGAGGACGATAACTCAGAATATAAATCACCGATCCCGGAACAATTCCGTTGGCGCAACTGGGCAAAATATCTGGAAGATGCAGACGGCAAGAAAAAACCGCAAATCCAGGGCAGCGAGCTGACCCCGTTCATCAATAACGAACTCTTTCCGGCATTGAAAGACATCGACGCGTCGGACAACCCGACCAAAAAAGTCATCAAGCAGGTCTTCGAAGACTCCAACAACTACATGAAAAACGGCTCGCTGATGCTGGCGGTCATCGAAAAGCTCGAAGAAGCGATCAACTTCCACGACTTCAAGACCCGCGCCCATCTTGGCGATGTTTACGAGCAATTGTTGAACGACTTGCGTGGTGCTGGCAATGCGGGCGAGTTTTATACGCCCCGCGCCATCACGCAATTCATGGTCGAGCGTATCAACCCGAATCTGGCGAAGCGCGAAACCGTCATGGACCCGGCTTGCGGCACCGGCGGCTTCTTGACCGCTGCTATCGACCACTTCCGCCATCAACTCAGCGATAAATCCAGCGCCGACGACAAACGCGCGATTGAACAACTCATCCACGGTATAGAGAAAAAGCAATTGCCGCATTTGCTTTGCACCACCAATATGCTGCTGCACGGCATCGACGTGCCCAGCCAGATTGACCACAGCAATACGCTGGGTCGCCCGTGGAACGACTGGCGCGCCGATGAGAAAGTCGCTTGCCTCGTTACCAATCCGCCGTTTGGCGGCTATGAAGATGACGGCGTCGGTACCGACTACCCCAGCGACCTGAAAACCCGCGAGACCGCCGATATGTTTATGGCGCTGATCATCAAGAAATTGCTCAAAGACGATGGCGGGCGCGGTGCGGTGGTGTTGCCTGACGGCACGATGTTTGGCGACGGCATTAAAGGCAAACTGAAAGAGTTGCTGCTGCGCGAATGCAATCTACACACCGTCATCCGCCTGCCCAAAGGCGTGTTCGCGCCGTACACCACCATCAAAACCAACTTGCTGTTTTTTACCAAAGGCAAACCGACCGAAACCATCTGGTTTTACGAACATCCTTATCCGGCGGGCTACAAAAGTTACTCCAAAACCAAGCCTATAGACTACCGCGAATTTAAAGCCGAGCAGGATTGGTGGGGCAACGAAGAAAACGGCTTTGCCGACCGCGTGGAAAGCGAACTCGCATGGAAAGTCGACTTCAAAACCAAAAAGCTCGAAGCCGAAGCCGCCGCCAAGCCGCATTGGGACAAAGCCGAGCAACTGAATAACCAGGCCGCCGCGCTGGACAGCCAAAGCAAAGACCTGAAAAGCTCAATCACCGGAATCACCGATGCCGTTCAGCGCAAACCAATGGACGAGCAAATCCTTATGCTACGCGAACAGGCGGACACCTTGCGTTTAGCCGCCCGCGATGCGCAAACCGCAGGCGACCGCCTGTATTGGCCTATTTACAACCTCGACATCAAAAACCCCAATGCAGCGGCGGACGAAATCCACGACCCGGACGAACTGCTTAAAAAATACAAAGAACTGCTGGGACAAATTGAAGACACGCAAAACCAGTTAAAGGGCGAGCTGGCGGCGGCATTAAGCCATCACTTCGATACGGAGTCCGTGCAATGAAACCGCAATCGCCCGTTATCGAATCCGAAGCGTTGCTTCACGATATTCGCGAACTCATAGAAGACAGTCGTTCAAGGTTGGCAGTTACCGTCAACTCGGCCTTAACCTTGTTGTATTGGAATATCGGACGTCGCATTCATACCGAAGTTCTCAAAGGTGAGCGTGCCGAATATGGCGAGCAAATCGTTGCCACTTTAGCCAAACAACTGGAAACCAGCTATGGCCGCGGTTTTTCCGGTAAAAACTTGCGCCACATGCTGCGCTTTGCGGAAAGCTTTCCCGATGCAAACATTGTCTCGACACTGTCGAGACAATTGGCTTGGAGTCATTTTTTAGAACTGATTTATTTAAAAGATCCGCTACAACGCGATTTTTATACACAGATGTGTGCACAGGAACGTTGGAGTGTGCGACGCTTACGCGAACGCAAAGACACCTTGTTGTTCGAGCGCACCGCACTATCACGCCAACCCGATGAAGTGTTGAGCGCCGAATTGGCCGCGTTGCGTGAAGCCGGCGACATCACTCCCTCCCTGGTGCTGAAAGACCCGTATATCCTAGATTTTCTCGGCCTTAAAGACCGCTATCTGGAAAAAGACCTGGAAGACGCCATACTGCGGGAACTGGAAAACTTCCTGCTGGAATTGGGCGCGGGCTTTACCTTTGTCGCCCGGCAAAAACGCTTGCAAATCGATAACGACGACTTTTATATCGACCTGTTATTTTACAACCGCCGTTTGAAACGGCTGGTGGCTATCGACCTTAAATTGGGTGATTTTAAAGCCGCCGACAAAGGCCAGATGGAGCTTTACTTACGCTGGTTAGCCAAATACGAACAAGAACCCGGCGAAGCTTCGCCGCTGGGTATTATTCTGTGCAGCGGCAAAAAACAGGAACAAATCGAATTGCTGGAACTGGACCAGACTGGCATACACGTCGCCGAATACCTGACCGAACTGCCACCCAAGGCTGTGCTACAACAGAAACTGCATGAAGCCATCCGTAACTCGCGGCAGCGGCTGGGCGATGTGCAAGTGGAGGAAGATTGATGGATGCACAGCGGTTTTTGGCTGAGTTTGGGCATATTGCGGGTGCGCCGGGGGGAGTTCAGCGAATCAGGGAGATGATATTGCTCTTCGGTGTAAGTGGCAGATTAATTAAAAACACAAATGCCCGTGCAAGTGGAGATAACCAGATGCCGACTTGCTGGATCATCGCCGGCCCGAATGGCGCGGGCAAGACCACTTTCGCGCTGCAATACTTGCCGAAAGTCGCCCTGTGCCGCCATTTCATCAATGCCGACCTGATTGCCGCTGGCTTGTCGCCGCTTGCGCCCGAACAGCAATTATTGGCAGCCAGCCGTTTGTTTTTGCATGAAATAGAAAGCCATATCGCCGCTGGGCAAGATTTTGCCTTTGAAACCACGCTCGCCGGACGCAGTTACCTTAAGCTGATACGGCGATTACAAGCCAGCGGATGGCGGGTGGAATTGATTTATTTGGCCTTGCCCAACGCTGAACTGTCGCGCTTGCGTGTCGCGGAACGTGTCGCCCACGGTGGACATGACATTCCCGCAGACGCGATTATTAGGCGGTTTCCACGTAGCCTGCTTAATTTTTTCAGCTTTTTTCTCCGCTAGTCGATCAGGCATTTTGTTTTATGAACAACGACAACACTCCGACGCTGGTCCTTCAACAAAACGCTGGGCAAAGGCAGGTGCTACATCATGAGTTTTTTCAACTTTTGCAAGAGGAGGCACAGCGATGAGTGCGCAAACGCCCGTAAACCTAAATCCTAAAGCGCAAGCGATGCTCGATTGTTTGCAGCAAGCGGTTGCAGATACCTTAGAACGTAAGCGGCGACTGGGACACTATGCGGTGTTCTGGTCGGAAGGCGCGGTTATTGCTGTTGGCGAGGATGCGCCCGTGCAGTTAACGGCACGAAAACCTTCCCAGATTGAATAAGCGAAGGGCAACCATGCACTTGCAAAGAATCAAAATTAAAGACTTTAAGAATCTGAAGGCTATTGAGTGAGTTCTTCGAGCCTTCGGAATCCAGCAGCAAAACAAAAGGTGCGCGACTGTTTGCAAACAATCAAATCCATGACTCGTCACGATGCCGAGCTTTCTGCCGTCGCAAAATGGTGCGTGCTGTTTCGGAACGATCCCCAGCTGGCAAGGCTGGTTGCATGATTGAATCCGCAGTTAAGGTCGCGATGAATTCCAGCAGAAATACGGATAGTCTTTTACCCAAAACCTCAGGCCACGATTATGAACGAATTTTTAAACAATGCTGCGATACGCTTTTTTATTCCGGCACTGTTTTTGGCCGGCATTTTAGTGCTGAGCGTTATTATCCTGCGCGATTTTTTTCTTGTCCTGGTATGGGCGTTTATTATCGCTTATGTGGTATGGCAGCCTTATCTTTGGCTAAGGCGGCGGCTTCATGATAAGGCCAATCTGAGCGCGGCGGTGATGACCGCTATTATTGCCGCAGTCATTTCGCTGACGCTCTTCTCTCTGGCAGCCATGCTGCAAAGCGAGATCAAAATAGCCTATCAAACGCTGATTGAAAACTATGCCCAGGGACCGTATAAGTTGCCCAATGCCGTAAGCCGTATCCCCTGGCTGGGCGATAACTTGCAGGCATGGCTGGACCGCGTCACCAGCGATCAGGCCGGCGTGACGGCGCAGCTTGTCGAATGGGCGAAACAATGGCTGGGTGAGCTTGGCAAATTCCTCGGCGATATCGGCCGTTATGTTATCAAGCTAGGCTTTGTGCTGGTTACGCTATTTTTTTGTTTTCGCGACGGACAGGGCGCTATCAGCCAATTACAGCAAGGGCTTATCCGCTTTCTTGGCGGCTATCAGCAAGTCTATTTGCAAGCCGCCGGTGATACCACGCGCGCAGTCGTTTACGGCATCGTGCTGGCTGCGTTAGGGCAAGGTATTACGGCAGGGATCGGTTACGCCGTTGCCGGTGTGCAGGCGCCGGTGCTGTTCGGCGCGGTGACGGCGGTGCTGGCGTTGATCCCGATGGGCGCGATGCTGGTGTGGGTGTCGATAGGCGTCATGCTGCTGGCGGCAGGGCAGATTTGGCCCGGTGCGGGGCTGCTGTTATGGGGGTTTCTGGTGGTCAGCACCATTGATAATGTCATACGCCCGCTGGTGATCAGCGGCACCAGCCAGGTGCCGTTCCTGGTCGTCATGTTCGGCGTGTTCGGCGGGCTTTCCGCTTTCGGTATGGTCGGTTTATTTATTGGGCCGGTCATTTTGTCGGTCATGCTTGCCGTCTGGCAGGCATGGTTGAAACAGCAACAATAAGAATGAGGTAACTATTCAGCCCCTTGCTGTAGGGCGTGCTGCGCGCGCC
>SCST01000640.1 GCA_004299465.1 Methylovulum sp.
TGCTCTTCCGATCTAAAAAGGCCCTCATCCCGGCAAAAACCGTTTTCAGACTTCACAATGTTTTGCCTGCACCAGGCGGCGTCGTCATCCAGAAAACATTGACCGATTTCGCACTGACAAAAAACCTTATCGTTAAGTCGTCTCACTTCGTGGTCCTCAGTTGATGTTCTTTTAGCGGACAAATGCGGCTTACTTTTCATTACCCAGCCCATTTTTGCTATAGGCCAGGGTACAAAAGATCAAAAAAACTAGCCAATCAGTAATGGATAGAGATGAATCCTGCATGCGAGTCTACTATAGGTAAACAAAAATAGTCAATCAATAGTGTCGTAGACCGTAAGGTAATCTGTCAGTAAACTTTTTTGTATGGAAGCAACAGACATTTATCTTCGCATTAAACAGGCCAGGGAACATTCAGGACTGACACAATCCTCATTAGCCATTCTGGTAGGCGTTAAGCGTTCATCTGCCAATCAGTGGGAATCCTCTATTCTTCGCAAAGAACCGTCTACTGGAAATCTTATTAAAATTGCGGAAATTACCGGCGTCAGTTTTGAATGGCTGGCAACAGGGCGAGGTGAAATGATGTGGGGTAAAATAAAAGAATCAACTGCGGAATATAATCCGCTGACTCCCAGGGAAATCCTGTTATTGAAATTGTTTAAAAATCTGCCGGAACGCAAACAAAAGGCTTTGCTTGATTTTCTTAGCGGCAGTTAAAAAACGTAACTATTTCCTTGCCGGGCATACTGTGCGTGCCATCAACGGACTGGCGCACTATCCCCATGCCGGGGAAGACGCGCGCGGCGCGCCCTGCGTTTCAGGCAAGGATCTGAACAGTTATAAACAAAGCAATTATTCAGGAATGAAGCCGTCATCCATGATCTGTTCAAATGTCCACGGACAGTCTGACTCAAACGCCTCCCTGTCTAGCCCGGTTTCTTTGGATGCGTTCACTTTGGCTAAGCGATAAGCATTGCTTAATAGGTCTGATAATTGCGGTTTAAGACCTGGGTTATCTTTGAGTATGCTATCAAGTTTTATGCGTTGGCCTTCAATCGTTAATAGCCAACTTCTTCCACGTCTGTTGGGTTGATACTTCCATTTCAATAGATGGACAAGTAACACAGTCAAGCGACTTTCAAGCGCGCGCTTTTCACTTCTGCCCATTGTTTCCACTTCCTCTATCAAGTTTGTGATGTCCAGGTCAGTCAGTCGCCCCGCTTTTAATAAGGCCGCCTGTTCTTGCGTCCAGCCGTAAAAGTCTTGATCATAGTTAATCATATTATTGTCCGAGCCGTTTAGGAGCCGTCCGTAATCAACCTGTACCGCCTACGTCCTGAAAGCAGGCATGTGGTGCCGCTACTTATTTTACTAAGCTCAACAAAACTCCGGCAGCCACCGCAGAACCAATCACGCCGGCGACATTCGGTCCCATCGCATGCATCAACAGGAAGTTATGCGGATTGCTTTCCAGGCCCATTTTATTCGCGACACGGGCCGCCATCGGCACGGCGGAAACCCCGGCGGCGCCGATTAGCGGATTAATCGGCGTATCACTGAAGCGGTTCATGATTTTTGCCATGATAACGCCGGCGGCCGTGCCGATGGCGAAGGCGCAAGCCCCCAAGGCCAGGATACCTAAGGTCTCGATTTGCAAAAAAGCGTGGGCGCTCAGTTTCGAGCCTACCGATAGGCCTAAAAAGATAGTGACGATATTGATCAATTCATTTTGTGCGGTTTGGCTTAAGCGCTCGACAACGCCGCAGGCATTCATCAGATTACCCAATGCAAACATGCCGATCAACGGTGTAGCGGAGGGCAGCAGCAAGATCGACAGCAGCAGCAGCATTAACGGGAAAACGATTTTTTCGGCCTTGCTGACGGCGCGCATTTGCTGCATTTCAATCTTGCGCTCATCTTCTGTCGTCAACGCGCGCATGATCGGGGGTTGAATCAGCGGCACCAGGGCCATGTATGAATAGGCTGCTACCGCAATCGCGCCCAATAGATCAGGCGATAATTTCGATGCGACATAAATAGCGGTAGGGCCATCGGCCCCTCCGATAATACCGATTGCTGCGGCATCTTTCAGCGTGAATTCCAGGCCGGGTATGACATTGAGCGCCAATGCCCCTAACAGCGACGCGAAAATGCCGAATTGCGCCGCGGCGCCCAGCAGCAAGGTTTTAGGGTTCGCAAGCATCGGGCCGAAATCCGTCATCGCACCGACGCCCATAAAGATCAGCAACGGAAAGATACCGGCTTTAATGCCGAAGTAAAGGTAATATAAAAGTCCGCCTTCTTCGGCAATACCCGCTACCGGAATGTTGCTGAGAATTGCGCCGAAGCCTATCGGCAATAACAACAGGGGTTCAAAGCCTTTTTTAATCGCCAGGAACAGCAGCAAAAAACCAACCAGCATCATGAAAGCCTGGCCGCTGGTAAAGTTGTAAAGTCCCGTGCTTTGCCAGAGTGAAATGAGATTTTCCATAAATATCTCTGTCTATCTGCGTTGTTATAAAGAGACCAGAGCGTTGCCACCGGCGACGGCCCCGCCTTCTTTGACATGAACAGCACTGACAATGCCGGCAAATTTGGAGCGTACTTCAGTTTCCATTTTCATCGCTTCCATAATGACGACGACCTCGCCTTCATCGACCACGCTGCCTTCGCTGACGAGGATTTTCAGGATATTACCCGCCATCGGCGCGTAAATCACCGCACCGCTATGGGCACTGAGATCGGCATGCTTGGCCTCGGCTGAGACAGGTTGGATAGTCAATGCCTCCCCGGCGCCTGGTCCGACGGTGACATTGAAATTCCGGCCGTCTACGTTGACGGTATAGCTTTCAATGGTTTTAACCGTGTTGTCGGCTTTAGGTGCATTGACTGCGGCGAATGCTTCCGGGTCCGGCACCGCTTCGAAGGCGGACGGATTACCGCGGTTGACCAGGAATTTCCAGCCCACCTGCGCAAACATGCCGTTAATCAACGCATCTTCTTCTAAATTGCCGACTAGCTTCACGCCTTCGGCCTGCGCTTTTTCCTGTACCTCGGCAACCAGTTTGTCCATTTCCGGCCCAATCAAATCGGCGGGCCTACACGTAATCGGTTCTGCGCCCTCGAGTACCTTATCTTGCAAGGCTTTGTTAACGGGGGCCGGGGTGGCGCCGTATTCGCCTTTTAACACGCCCGCTGTTTCTTTCGTAATGGTTTTATAGCGTTCGCCGTTCATGACATTAATTACGGCTTGTGTGCCGACGATTTGCGAGGTCGGCGTAACCAGCGGGATAAAGCCCAGGTCTTCGCGCACACGCGGAATTTCGTGCATGACGTCATCAAACCTGTCGGCTGCGCCCTGTTCTTTCAATTGGCTTTCCATATTGGTCAGCATGCCGCCCGGAACCTGGGCGATTAAGATACGGCCGTCCACACCTTTTAAACTGCCTTCAAATTGCGCGTATTTTTTGCGGATGTCCCTGAAATAATGCGCGATGTCTTCCAGTTTAACCAAGTCCAGGCCGGTATCGCGCTCGGTGCCTTCAAGACTCGCCACTATCGTTTCGGTTGCGCTGTGGCCGTAAGTCATGCTTAACGATGAAATAGCGGTATCGACATTATCGATACCCGCTTCAGCGGCCTTGATAATACTGGGCACACTGAGTCCGGTAGTCGCATGGCAATGTAAATGTATCGGGATAGCGGTGCTTTGTTTTAAGCGGCTGACCAGTTCAAACGCCTCGTAAGGCTTCAACAATCCGGCCATGTCCTTGATGCAGATAGAATGGGCGCCCATATCTTCGATCTGTTTGCCGAGATCGACCCACATTTCTATAGTATGTACCGGGCTGGTGGTGTAGGAAATCGTACCTTGCGCATGCGCATCGGTAGCCAATACCGCCTTAACGGCATGCTCGATATTGCGCATATCGTTCATCGCGTCAAAGATGCGGAACACATCTATGCCGTTGATGGCGCAGCGCTCAACAAATTTATCGACCACATCATCGGCATAATGGCGGTAACCCAGGATATTCTGCCCGCGCAACAACATTTGCTGAGGCGTGTTCGGCATCGCCGCTTTTAATAAACGCAATCTTTCCCACGGGTCTTCGCCCAAATAGCGGATACAGGCATCAAAAGTAGCTCCGCCCCATGACTCTATAGACCAATAACCGATCTCGTCGAGTTTTTTACAAATCGGCAGCATGTCCTCAATGCGTAAGCGCGTGGCTAAAATAGACTGATGTGCATCCCGCAGCACGACTTCAGTAATAGTTAAGGGCTTGGTGTTGTTATTGGCCATGCTTATGTTCC
>SCST01000931.1 GCA_004299465.1 Methylovulum sp.
GCCTGCATGACTTCAAGCAGCGTTTGCAGGTAAAATTCCGAAGTCGTCAGATCGGGGGTGCTGTTCCTGCGCAATGCGGAAATCTGCTCGATTTTTTCGTAAGCTCTTTGGTTTTGCGCCGTTTTTTCGAGCGATGCCGAAATATCCAAGAGTTCCAGTTCTACATTCAAGCGGTTCACGCGATAGTTATAAAGCCACCACGCCCCACCAATCAAGGCCCATGCGCCCAGCCATATTATCAGTAGTTGTTGCAGCCATAGCCAGTAAGCACCCGCCAGCAATGGGATGCTGAACGGGGCGATGATGACGGCAAAATGGATGTTCCAGCGGGTTTTCAATCTCATTTCAACACCTTATGCTGAATTTCGTGAACATAGTCCTTAAGGATAGCGCGCCCCTGCTCGAACTGTTCCGCGTAGATGATGCGGAACAATTCGCCGGACAGCTCTTTTCCGTTGCGTAAATTTTGCAGGTAAACCGTTAAGGTCTTGCCTAACGCATAAGTTGTTGCGGCGGTCAGCACGGATGATACGGCCAGGCCGTATATAGGGACCAGTTTGACGAGTTCGCGGCGGCCAATATTGGTCAGTAACGTAAGACCTAAGGCGCTGCTGATTTCTGCCCAGTTTTTTTTGTCCGGCTGGTAATGGTAAATGGACGCGATAGCCTGGAACATTTTGGCCTGTACCAGCGTGACGACGGGGATGTCGACAAAGGGGACGGGTATGGCCCCGGCCGCGCCTGAAATAAGCGCGTAGGCGATGATATGCGGATGCGCCGCGCTGCTGTAGACATCATGCAGTTCCTTGCGCAATGCCTTGATGTCATGCAGCATCAAGGCAATGCCCTGCGGCAATGCGGTTTCAAGGCTGCGCCAAAAGGCGTCGAGGCCGTAATTGACCGGTTCATAGCCGTCTTCCGGCAGCGTCAGGTCGACCGGGACGAATTGTGCGTCGATGCCTTTGAATAACGTTCTCTGCTCCAGCAAGGACCGGCGCAGGTTTTCAGGAATACTGTCCAGCCAGTTTTCCGCGTCGAAGGGATAAGGGTTCAAGTGTTCGAAGCCGGGTAGGGGATAGCCTTCATGCAGTGCCGTTTGCACGACGATCACTGGCCAGTCGGGTTTGGCTTTATGCACCGAGCGCACAGCTTCTAAAACGGCATGCTGGGCATGATCCATCGCTTTCATGACGACGATCAGTATATGCGTTTGTTCCCGGAATGCGTCGATATCATCATCCGCTTGATAATCCACTTCACCGAGACCCCGCGTGTCCAGGAAGCGCATGATGCAGTCTTCTGAATCGGGGAAATCGTAGATGAATGCGGTTTTCGTGCAGGCGTGCATGCCGTTGCCTATCTGGGCGCGGCTGTCTCCGGTCAGGGCCTTGATAATCGAGGTTTTCCCCGACTGGGTTTTCCCGAGCAGCCAAAACACCGGCGTGGGCATCGACGATTTTATCGCGGCAAGGCGCTCATTGATGTCTTTA
>SCST01000641.1 GCA_004299465.1 Methylovulum sp.
CCAAGGCTTGCCCGGAGTGGAATGTGCCTTGTTTGCCGGTGAAACCCTGGCAAATCACTTTGGTGTCTTTATTGATTAAAATGCTCATGCCGCCTCCGCGCTTGTGTCTGTAGTAAAAGCGACTACTTGTTCTGCCGCGTGCGCCAAGTCATCGGCGGCGTAAATCTTAAGACCGGTATTGCTCAATAAGGCCCGGCCTTCTTCAACATTCGTGCCCTCCAGGCGAACGACCACGGGAACGGCCACATGAACCTGTTCTATCGCCGCCAGGATGCCCGATGCGATCACGTCACATTTAACGATGCCGCCGAAAATATTGACCAATACCGCTTTGACGCTGCTGTCGGACAAAATCAGCTTAAAGGCTTCACAGACTTTTTCGACATTGGTGCCGCCGCCGACATCAAGAAAATTGGCCGGCAAGCCGCCTTTCAATTTGACCAAGTCCATCGTCGCCATCGCTAGCCCCGCACCATTGACCATACAGCCGATATTGCCTTCCAGCGTGATGTAATTCAGGCCAAACTGCTGTGCTTCGTTTTCCTTGTCGTCTTCTTGCGCCGGGTCTTTCATCGCCAGGATATCAGGATGTATCGCGACGGCGTTATCATCAAAGTTGATTTTCGCATCCAAGGCCAATAAATCGCCACCATCGGTTTCTATCAAGGGATTGATTTCAATCTGGCTGGCGTCCTTGGCTAAAAACAAATCATACATGCCTTGCATGATACGCGTTAAGGCCTTGTGCTGCGCGCCTTGCAAACCCAGGGCATAAGCAACTTTCCGGCACTGATAGCCCTGCAGCCCCGCAGCGGGATGTATGGCTACGGAAATAATCCGCTCAGGCGCTTCGTGGGCGACGCTTTCAATGTCCATGCCGCCCGCTGCCGAAGCGATAAAAATCAGCCGTTCACTGGCCCTGTCCAGTAATAGGCTAAGGTATAGCTCGCGTTTGATCGGGTAGGTTTTTTCTATCAATAACGAATTGATCGGCAAACCGGCGCTGTCAGTCTGTAAGGTAACCAATCGCTTGCCCAGCAGTTCACGGCTGAAATCGGCGACTTCCGGCAAGCTGCCTGCCAATTTCACGCCGCCGACTTTGCCTCGGCCACCTGCATGAACTTGCGCTTTGACCACCCAGCCGTCACCACCCAATTCTTTGGCTATTGCAGAGGCTTGCTCCGGCGTTGTGGCCTGTTTTCCTTCCGGTACCGGTATTCCATAGCATTGAAATAACTGCTTGGCCTGGTATTCATGAATGTTCATTGATTGCTCCTGGTTGATAAATAAAAACCGATGGGTATTTTCTCAAGTTTTCGCATCGATGCTATGATTTGACGACATGCCGGATATTCTAGCACCCTATAAAACACGACACTTACAAAACGCTATCGTTAAACACAAATGGCCGCAAACACGTCAGAAACACTCTTTCCCTGCCCTTTTTCGAAAGGCTACGGCATTCCTGCGCGACAAGCCTGGACTCTGTTGAAGGTTTTTTTAATTTATCGCCTGATTCTTGCCAGCCTGTTTATCGCGTTACTCTACCAGAGAAGCGATTCTTCTTTCCTGAATCCCAGCGCCAATGACTTGTATATCTACAGCAGCCAATGTTATTTAATCCTGACTGTTATATCGATAATCGGCATATTCTGGCGGCTCACCGCGTACACCACACAGGCGCAATTGCTTATTTTCACCGACATTATCCTGCTCACCTTATTAATGCATGCCAGCGGCGGTATTAAAAGCGGCATAGGCATTTTGCTCGCCGTCTCTATCGCTTCAGGCGGACTGTTGATCGGCGGACTCTGCGCGATGCTGTTCGCTGCGCTGGCCAGCCTGTCAGTATTAACTGAACAGATATTTACCAGCCAAACCCAAAGCGTTAATACCGTGTCCTACACTTATTCCGGCATGTTGGGCGCTACCTTTTTCACGATTGCCTTATTGTCCTATATCCTTGCAAAACGCAGTGAAGAAACCTTGCAACTGGCAAACCAACAAAAACAAACCATTGTAAAACTGGAAGACCTCAATCAATATATTATTCAACATCTGCAATCTGGCATCATCATTGTCGACCGGCGCCAGCGGGTACAAATGGTTAATGAAGCAGCCTTGCGACTAGCCAACCTGACAGCTGCCCCGCACCATCTCGGCGAAATTTCAGTAGCTTTAGCGCAAGCGTTTCAAGCCTGGCTTAGCGATTCCAATCCTGACTCCATCCTGTTGCCGGTACCGGGCCAATCCGAAATTTACAGCCGTTTCGTGCCGCTGTCGACAAGCCACGATTTCTTCTACATGATTATCCTCGAAGATATTACGCTCTATAACCAACGATTACAGCAAAGCAAACTCGCTTCTTTAGGGCGGCTCACCGCCAGCATTGCCCATGAAATACGCAATCCATTAGGCGCAATCAGCCACGCCGGACAACTGTTATCGGAAAACCAGGATTTATCGAACCAGGATCATCGCTTGACAGACATCATACAAACACATTGCCAGCGCGTTAACCGCATTATTGAAGACATTTTGCAACTTTCGAAAAGAAATGATTCAAGACGGGAAAAAATACACCTTCAGTTATGGCTGGATGCTTATCTGAGGGAGTTCACAACTGAACATGCCGTTACCCCCGCTACATTCGAATTATTACAGACAAACGAGCCGCTCTATGCATTTATCGACCCCAACCATTTAAAACAGATCATGGATAACCTGTGCCAAAATGCATTGAAATACGGTAAACCCGAATTAGGCCGCATCATGCTGCACAGCTTTATATTCCAGCATTCACCGTGCATAGAAGTTATCGATAACGGTTCCGGGATCAGCGCCGAACATCTCAATCATCTTTTTGAACCTTTTTTCACAACCTCGCCTAACGGAACAGGCTTAGGGCTTTATATCTCGAGAGAATTAGCCGAATTAAACCAGGCGAAATTGAGCTATCATTTGATAGGTAATCACCGGAGTTGCTTTAGACTCTGTTTAATGGATGCTGAAAAAAACCTGATTGAACTATGAAACTTGATTGATTATGAAAATCCCTATCGCGTTAATTGTAGATGATGAACCTGATATTCGTGAATTGCTGGAAATCACACTGAACAGAATGGCAATTCAAACGCATTGCGCTGAAAATATGGCCTGTGCCAAAGCGCTGTTAAAACAACAGCCGTTTGATCTTTGCCTGACCGACATGCGCCTGCCGGACGGCAACGGCCTGGAGCTGGTCGATACGATACAGGCGCTGCCTGTGCCGATACCCGTTGCCGTCATTACCGCGCACGGCAATATGGATACCGCCATACTGGCGATGAAAAAAGGCGCTTTTGATTTTATCTCCAAGCCGGTGGACTTATCGGCATTCAGGCAACTGGTCGGCAATGCGTTAAAGTTATCCAATACGGATGATGTTCCCGAAAAAGACCGGCGGATGCGCCACACATTGCTCGGTGAATCAGCCGCCATGTGGGAAATCCGGTCAAAAATCGCCAAACTGGCGCGTAGCCAGGCGCCTGTTTACATCAGCGGAGAATCCGGCTCAGGCAAGGAACTTGTTGCCCGGCTTATCCATCAACAAAGCTCGCGTAGCGACCAGCCTTTTATTGCCATCAATTGCGGAGCTATTCCGCACGAATTGATGGAAAGCGAGTTTTTCGGCCACAAAAAAGGCAGTTTTACCGGCGCTATCACCGACAAGAAAGGCTTGTTTCAGGCGGCTGAAGGCGGCACATTATTCCTCGATGAAATTGCCGACCTGCCGCAATTGCTGCAAGTCAAACTGCTGCGTGCCATACAGGAAAAAAAAATCCGCCCTGTCGGGGAACAGCAGGAAATTCCGGTTAACATCCGTCTGCTCAGCGCAACTCACCGCAACCTTGCCGCGATGGTTCAGGACGGTAGTTTCAGGCAGGATTTATATTACCGTATCAATGTGATCGACCTGCATATTCCGCCCCTGCGTGAGCGTACCGCAGATATACCGCTGCTTGTTGAACACACCTTGTCGAAATTGACAGCCGGCACAACCATGATAAAACCCGGCGTGTCCGCACCGGCATTAACAGCACTGCAACGCTACCCTTTCCCCGGCAATGTGCGGGAACTTGAAAACATTCTGGAGCGGGCGCTCGCTTTATATGATGGAAAAAACATTGACATTGACGACCTGAATCTGCCGGTAAATACGGATAACACAGCAGACTCGCCGGAGTACGACCCCGCCAAGGGATCGCTGGAAGATTATCTGGAAGATATTGAAAGAAAAGCCATCGCTGTTGCATTGGAAGAAAACAGATGGAACAAAACAGCCGCCGCCAAGCAACTAGGCCTGTCTTTTAGATCATTTCGATATCGCCTGAAAAAACTCAACCTGGATCATTAATTAGGTTCGTCTCAGCACGCTTAAGGCCGGTACTGATCCATACTTTCAAGTTTTAATAAGGCTGTTTTTATAGCCGCTTCAGTTGCCGTATCCAACTCATTGTTTTTATATACTTTGCCAAGTAATCCTTCAGAAACCAACGCTTCTTTTATCCAGCGTTTGGTAAAACGGTAATTATTCGTCACCGTTGCGATTTCCCCGGTTTTTGGATTACGCACGCTACCTTTACCGGTATTTGGAATTGCCGGCGCAGCAGTAGGTTTTTTAACCGCTACAGGTGACTCCTTTTTAGCGGCAATCTTCGCCGCGACCGGCTTGGGTTTTATGCTTTCCACAACAACAGCCTGCACTTTAGGAACCTCATGCTCAGCAGGTTTAGCCGCCATTTTTTGTTCATTCACAATCGTGTAGACAACATAAGCAACAAAAATAGTCGTTAATGTAAACAGCACTTCAGTCATAACAATTCTCCACCTCTACAATTAATTTTTATTATCACTGGCCTGAAAAGTACAGCATTCGAGTCAGTGCAGCAAATCAAGTTGCCAATGTCTGAATATACCAGAAGCTGAGGTCTCAGGTCACCTCTAAATCCTGGCAGACAGAAAACAGCTGAATATCCGATGCGTAACTTATTCAGCCACAAATCAACACAGCACAACTGAAACCTTTGCTATTTATTAAACCAGCCCTTTAAATGCCGACTCATTTCCAAAGCTCATGAGCAATCCCGCCGTGACTTGCCATCAAATAATTGCGCCATTGTGTTTCATGCACAGGCTTAAAGCTATCGAACGGCTTTAAATTCTCACAATATTCCTTGGTTTATCCGTGTGCATCGGTGCCAAGCTGTCGCTGCATAGCTAAAACTAAATTAGCTAATAAGAATCATTTGTATCTTTATATATGTTTGCACTATAATCCGCCCATGAAAATTTCACAGAGAGGCATAGCAATGAAGATTAACGGCAAACTTTTATTATCAACCGGCATACTGACTACATCACTGGCGGCTTTAAGCACTTCAGCAAATGCGCTGGAAAAACCGCAAACAATGGAAGATATGTGGAAAATTATCCAGGCACAGCAAAAACAGATTGACGAAATGAAGTCGGCGATGCCCGTAGCGCCTGAAAATACGACAGCAACGGGAGACGTAAAAAAACTGGAGCGTAAAACCGATGTGTTAAGCCAGGAAGTGGAAAAATTGCGTACCAATCTCGCGATTCCTGAAGAAGCCAAATATAAAAGCGCTTACGGTCTAGGCCCAGCGGCATCAAAGGTCTACCAGGTTGGCAAAGGCTTGTCGATCGGTGGTTATGGTGAGGGTAATTACCAGGCCATCACAGACGATAAAGGCAGCGGCAAGAATAATGCCGACCTTGAAAGGCTGGTTTTGTATGCGGGTTATAAATTTACCGACCGCATTCTTTTCAACAGTGAACTCGAGTTTGAACACGCCACCACCGGAGAAGGTGCGGAAGAAAAAGGTGAAGTTTCCGTCGAATTTGCGGCCCTGGATTTTTTCATTGACCCCATTGCCAATGTTCGTGCCGGTATGGTGTTAATACCTATGGGCTTTATCAACCAGATTCATGAACCGCCGTTTTATTTCGGCAATAACCGACCGGAAGTAGAGCGCCGCATCATTCCCAGCACCTGGCGCGAAATCGGTGTCGGCTTGTTTGGCCAGATCACTCCCGACCTGACCTACACGGCTTACATTGTCAATGGCTTAAACGCCGCTGATTTCAGCTCAAGCGGCATCAGGGACGGCCGCCAAGGCGGTAGCCAGGCAACTGCTGAGGATTTCGGCCATGTCGTGCGCATGGATTATACTCCCGGTTACCTGCCCGGCGTTTCGGTCGGCGGTTCCGCTTATGTTGGTAACTCGGGGCAGGACCAAGCCTTTGGCGGCCAAAAAGCGGATGTCTTTACGCAACTTTATGAAGGCCATATTCAGTGGAAATACCGTGGCCTGGAATTTCGTACTTTAGGTTCATGGGGACATATCGATGATGCGGATGTGCTAAGCGCGGCCAGCGGCAGTACCATCGGCTCGGAAAATTACGGCTGGTACACCGAGCTCGGCTATGACGTTTTACCTTTATTGATGCCGACAACCACGCAATACCTGGCGCCGTTTTTCCGTTACGAACAATTTGATACCGTTGCCGGCACACCAGCGGGTTACAGTGATGATGAAACCAAAGACAGGCAGATTTATCAGTTCGGTTTGCAATATAAACCGATCCCAAATGTCGTGATCAAGGCCGATTACCGTAATTTCACTGCTAAAAAAGGCGATGTGCCCGATGACTTCAACCTGGGCTTTGGTTTTATTTTCTAACACGAAGAGAATTGTCAGTCTCTGTAGTATGATATAAAGCAAACATCCCGATAACAAACCGCCGACCAGACAGCCCCTATCCACGCTGTCTGGTCGGCGGTTTTGTTTCAGAGGATTTGATTTATATAAAACCATCGTCCTGATTAATGGAGGCATACGATGAAACCTATTAAACTCATGCTGTTGATCACCCTGCTCAGCATGGCAACGGCGAGTTTCGCCACTATTTTTTACAGCAAAAATGAGGCGATGGAACTGGCGTTCGGCAAAGGCTCCGAAGTTGAATCGCTACCGCTATTTCCCGATGACGCAGAAATAGCAGCAATCCAGGAACTCGCTAAAAACAAACTGGAGTCCGGCTTGTTTACCTTCTACGTCGGCAAGGCGCAGCAAAAGGTACTGGGCTATGCCGCAATTGAAACCAGCACCGTCCGCACCAAACCCGAAACCCTGATGATAGTCCTGACACCCGAAGGTGAATTGCGTAACGTTTACACCCTGGCGTTTCATGAACCCCCCGAATACCAGCCGCCGCAACGCTGGTTTGAGCGACTCTATAAGCGTCCGCTCGCCGATATGGATTTTAACAAAGGTGTGGACGGCATCAGCGGCGCAACGCTCAGCACACGCTCAGCATTAACTAGCATCCGTAAAGTCATGGCGGTTTACCAGGTGATGATAAAAAACAAGGGTAGCAACTGATGCGTTTTTTTGTTACTGGCGAACAACAGCGCAAATCCTTGCTTAACGCATTGGTACTGATGTTTCTCGGCTATATTGCATTGCTGTGGCTGAGCAATGCCTTGATGTTTTTTCATCGCATGGATTTAACGCCGAACTCGGTTATTGCCTATTACCTGGGTTCTGAAGAACAATTTACGCAGCCGCGCAGTTACCAGGGCATGCTGGAAGTATCGCATTTCCACCTGTTTTCTATGGGCATGCTGATTGTGACATTAACCCATTTAATGTTGATGACCCAATTTTCAATACGGCTGAAAATCTGGTTAAGCAGCTTGACTTATCTCTCGGCTTTAGCCGATGAAGCGGGCGGCTGGCTGGTCCGGTTTGTCGACCCGGTGTTTGCCTATTTTAAAATCGCCGCATTCCTGTTGCTGGAATTTTCGCTGGCGGCGTTATTGATTGCCGTAACCGTCGCGCTGCTTCGGGCAAGGTTCCAACCACGACAAAACGGTGCTGATAAAGCTCAAGCTATAACATCGCGTGATCCACGAAAACCACAAAAAGCACGAAAATTTGCAAAGAAACATTAAGCGGTAGATCGTTACCCAAAGAGTGTAGTGTTTTTCGTGACTTTCGTGGACAAATCACCGTTTTAGGCACCATGAATCACCATTTGTAACCGGCTACAATGCCATGCCAAAACGGTAAGGTCAGCAAGCTTAATGCGGTTGTTACGGTAACCGTCATCGCATAAAGCGCACTATCCAGGCGGTAGCGGTCACAAAAAACGATGCCCAGCACCATGCTGGGCATCGCCATATCCAGTACGGCGGCGGCCTTGTGGTTGCCGTCAATCGTCAAGTAAGCCGCCAAAAAAAGTGCAAACAACGGCATCGCTACCATTTTTACCAGGATAACAGGTAGCATATAAGGCAGGTTGCGTAACCTAACCGCCCGCCAATTTAAGGCCAAGCCCAATGAAAACAGCATCAACGGTGCAACCGTCGCGGATAATTTTTGCAATACGCCAGATAGCCAGTCCGGTGCAACAATAGCATTGTGATTGAAGATCAGCGCAACAGCCGCCGCCCAAAACGGCGGTGCATTGAAAAACAACAACACCGACCGGGGTTTTTTTTCGCGTTCCTCGCCGTAATGCCGCGCCAGTATAGTGCCTACCGTAAACAAAAGCGGCGTTGCAGCAAATAAATCCAGTTGTATAACGACTGAGCGCGACCAGCTACCGAATGTCTGCTCCAGAACAGGCAATCCTAAATAAGTGACATTAGGAAACGCCGCAGCCAACATCAGCGCGCCCATGCGCCTGGCTTCAATGCGAAAAAGCACGCCCAGCAACCCAATACAGGTCAGTGCAAAAGCGATACAGCCCACTCCGAGTAACGTATACTGGAACGATTGCAAGCCTATCTTTGCCGTCCACAAAACCTCAAGCACCATCGCAGGCAGCAGCAAATAATAGACCAGCGTCGTTAAAACCACCCGGGTTTGCTCCGCCGTCAAACCGGCCGGCGTTAATAGTCGCCACCCGGCCCCGCACGCCATTAACAACGTCAATTGAATCAGTGTTGAGTTCATAGTCGAGTGTAATTTGCAAATAGGCCCATTTTAACATTCACCGTTAAAACAAGTTCCTGTAATATATGCGCCTTTAACCTTATCTTCAGGAGATATGAAATGCGCATGAATTCAAAGCATGGCCTGACGCGCCTCAGCATCGGTTTCCTTCTGTGGCTGGCATATGCTCTTGCCGGAGCGGATTCGAACAACGTCCCGTCTGTGGCCCCCAAAGAAGCCGCCGCCATGCAGACAGCGAAAAAAGCAGTCATTATTGATGTTCGTGAAGATGATGAATGGCAGGAACAACATATCCCAGGCGCCGTTCATATTCCTTTAGGGCAGTTAAACGAAAGACTGCCTGAACTCAATCGTTACAAAAACAGTAACGTCATCACCCAATGCCGTAGCGGCAAACGTTCCGCGCAAGCGCTGGGAATACTGAAATCAGCAGGATTTACCCAGGTATACAACCTGGACGGCGGCCTTATGGCCTGGAAGATCGGAAGA
>SCST01000642.1 GCA_004299465.1 Methylovulum sp.
ACCAGGTCGTGCTGTTTGAAGATATGATAGTTACGCAACGCGCTGTTGACCACCACAGTGATATCGAATTGTTCTGAAGCGCGTTCTAAATTACCCCCCACCTATTAGAGTTCCCAAGAAAACAGCATGACCCGTACCTGTTTTTCCGGGTAATGCTTTTTTATCCACGCCTATTTCGCCCATGTCCCTCATTAACCCTATAGAATCCCGGCTAGCGCAAATTCCCGAAGCATTACGGCCTTCGGTTTCCGCCTTATTGCAACAATGGCAAGAACAATTGGCCGTGATCGATCCGGCTTTTCAGCCGCCGCCTGAAGTTACGGCATCTATCGCAAGCGTCTGGTGTTCCAGCCGGTATGTCGCCGAAAGCTGCCTGCGACAACCCGCCATGCTGATCGACTTGATAACATCGGGCGATTTATCGGCAAGCTATGCCAGCCGGCACTATGCCAATCATATACGGCAACTGGCCGTTGACAATGAAGCCGAGTTAATGGTCCGGCTCAGGCAGCTTCGGCGCCGGGAAATGGTCAGGATCGCCTGGCGGGATTTGGCAGGCTGGGCGCCATTGCAGGAAACCTTGCTGGATTTATCGCGGCTGGCCGATGCCTGCATCCAATACGCGCTGGATTTTCTTTACCGGCAGCTCTCGGAAAAACGCGGCACGCCGTTATTGGCGGACGGCAGCCCGCAACAGCTTGTCGTGCTGGGCATGGGCAAACTGGGAGCCTTCGAGCTGAATTACTCGTCGGACATCGACCTGATTTTCGCCTACCCCGAAGACGGCGTGTTACCGGACAGGAAGGCCACGACTTACGGTGAGTTTTTTACCCGGTTGTGCCAAAACCTGGTCAGGGTGCTCGATGAAATCACCGTAGACGGCTTTGTGTTTCGTACCGATATACGCTTAAGACCCTTCGGCGATAGCGGCGCAATCGTGATGACCTTTGACGGCATGGAATATTATTACCAGACCCAGGCGCGCGAATGGGAACGCTATGCGATGATTAAAGCGCGCCAGGTGGCGGGAGACTTTAATGCCGGAGCGCAACTGGCGGCGATGCTGCAGGCTTTTGTTTACCGGCGTTACCTGGACTACGGCGCGTTTGAAGAACTGCGCTCGTTAAAAGCGCAGATTACGCAGGAATTACGGCGCAAGGACCGCATGGAAAATATCAAGCTGGGCCCGGGCGGTATTCGCGAAATCGAATTTATCGGCCAGGCCTTCCAATTGATACGCGGCGGCAATGAGCTTAGCCTGCAAATACGCGGCATTCTCGAGGTATTGCAAAGACTGGGTGAACTTAAATTGCTGGCCGAAGCCGATGTTGGTCACTTGACGCAGGCCTATTGCTTTCTGCGGCGCACAGAAAACCATATCCAGCAATACCAGGACAAACAGACCCACGACTTGCCGACCGACCCGGCGGTGCGGCAGATATTGGCCTTTTCACTGGATTATCCCGACTGGGATAGCTTTAAAACGGCGCTTGACCAGGTCAGGACGCAAGTACACGCCGTCTTTGATGCGGTTTTTTCACTGTCCAGGCAAGATGCAAACGACCCGCATAGCCGGCAGATATGGACAGGCGCGGCTGACGATACGGAATTATTGGCGCACTTGCGGCATTACGGTTTCATCGATACCGGAGGCAGCCTGGCCGCCATCAGGCAATTTAAGCAATCCGCCGCCATCAGGCGCTTGACCAACAAAGGTGCGGCGGCGCTCGACCGCCTGATGCCGGAACTGATCGCAGCACTGCCGCGGATTGATAAGCCCGACGAGACCTTAAAGCGCGTACTCGGCCTGCTTGAAGCAGTAGCCGGTAGAAGTGTTTACCTGTCGTTACTGGCGGAAAACCCTGGCGCGCTGGCGCAATTACTGCGTTTATCGTCAGCGAGTCCGTGGCTGTGCGACTATTTATCGCGCTATCCGGTATTGTTCGACGAATTACTCGATACGCGAACCTTGTTCGAGCCGCTAAACAGGGCCGGCCTTGATGCGCAACTGGCAAAGCTGCTGGCGCCGATAGACGTACAGGATCTTGAACGCCTGATGATCGTGTTGAGGGAATTCAAGCAACTGAATGTACTGCGCGTTGCGGCGGCCGACATTATGGGCGTGATTCCGCTGATGGTCGTCAGTGACTACTTGACTTACATCGCCGAAAGCATCGTCACGCATGTCATCGACCGGGCCTGGCTGATGCTGGTTGAAAAGCACGGGTATCCGCCAGGCAGCGATAATATCGCAACAGGTTTTGCCGTACTGGGCTTCGGCAAATTCGGCGGTATTGAACTGGGTTATGGTTCCGACCTGGACCTGGTGTTTTTGTATGACTGCCCGAATGGCCTGGCAATGACCGATGGCGGGAAGCCTGTTTCCTGCTCGCAATTTTATGGCCGTTTGGGGCAAAAAATCCGGCATATTCTCGACACCCGCTTGTTGTCCGGCGTACTTTATGAAGTCGATATGCGCCTGCGCCCTAACGGTGAATCCGGCCTGCTGGCCACGCCTGTCGGTACTTACGAAGATTACCTGAAACACCAGGCCTGGACATGGGAGCACCAGGCCTTAATTCGCGGCCGGTTTATCGCCGGTGACCTGCGCTTGAAAACCGGATACGAAGGAATTCGGCAACGGATTCTCAGCTTGCCGAGAGACATCGCGCAATTAAAAACAGACGTGCGCGAAATGCGCGAAAAAATGCGCGCTGCGTTGGCGACTAACGAATCCGGCAAGTTTGACTTAAAACAAAGTAAAGGCGGTATTGCTGATATTGAGTTTATAGTACAATTCAGCGTTTTGGCATTGGCGGCAAAGCACCCGTCATTAATGGCTTACACGGATAATATCAGGTTGCTGGAAAGCCTGGACGCGCAAGGATTTATGCCCCATGCAACAGCGGCAATGCTTAAAACTGCTTACTGCGCCTACCGGGATTACGGCCATAAACAGGTCTTGCAAGGCGACCGTGCGATTATCGATAAAAACGATGTTGCCGATATAAGAGCCCAGGTTGAGCAAACCTGGCATGAAATCATGGAATGAAATGTCGCATTGACTGCGACTTGAATTTTTACCAATAAACTTAATGTGTGGAGAATAAACGATGACGATGGACGATAGAGACGGCGTTATATGGATGGATGGACAATGGGTCGAGTGGCGTGCAGCAAAAGTCCATGTATTGACGCATACCTTGCACTATGGACTGGGCGTATTTGAAGGCATCAGGGCGTACCACACTGAAAAAGGCACGGCGATTTTCAAAATGCAGGCACATACCGACCGTCTGTTCCGTTCGGCGCATATCATGAATATGACCTTGCCGTTCAGCAAAGAAGAAATCAACCAGGCGCAACGTGATGCAGTTGCTAAAAACAACCTGGACAGCGGCTATATCCGCACGATGTGTTTTTTCGGCTCCGAAGGCATGGGACTTAGGGCCGATAACCTGAAAGTGCATGTCATGGTCGCCGCCTGGCCCTGGGGCGCTTACCTGGGCGCAGAAAGCATCGAAAAAGGCATACGCATCCGCACCTCGTCGTATACCCGCAACCACCATAACAGCACGATGTGCTCAGCCAAAGCCAATGGTAATTACATCAACTCCATCCTGGCGCTGCAAGAGGCGCTGGCTACCGGCTATGATGAAGCACTAATGCTGGACCATGAAGGTTTTGCCTCTGAAGGCAGTGCGGAAAACCTGTTTATCGTCCGCGGCGGCAAAATCTACACGCCGGAAACCACATCGGCGCTGGAAGGCATCACCCGCGATACCGTGATGACAATAGCCCGCGAGCAGGGCTTTGACGTTATCGAGAAACGCATTACCCGCGATGAAATTTATATCACCGATGAAGCGTTTTTTACCGGTTCGGCCGCAGAAGTGACGCCGATCAGGGAACTGGATAGCCGCACTATCGGTAGCGGCAGCCGCGGCCCTGTCACCGAAAAACTGCAAGCCTTGTATTTCGACTATGTGCATGGCCGCAAAGACGATCATGCTGAATGGTTGACTTACCTTGGCTAAAAAAATCCTGGTCGTCGGCC